>JACPFV010000037.1 GCA_016182805.1 Gammaproteobacteria bacterium | reverse complement strand
TGATTCAGGGCTACGCCCCGATCGAGCCAACTCGACCATCTGTTGCCGGAACTCCGGCGCATACTGCCTCGATTTCTTCGCCATCGCAGACCTCCTGTACCCAAACGATCAGGTGTCCACGAAAGCGGGTCAACTCCAGAATCTGGTTCAGGGAATCGTGGTCGCGGCGGTGCTGTGGAGCGGGTCGGCGCTGGCCGGCGCGGTCAATATCAACACGGCGGACGCCAAGATGCTGGATAAGGAGCTGGAAGGGGTCGGCCCGGCCAAGGCGGCAGCGATCGTCAAATACCGCCAGGAAAAGGGTGCGTTCAAGGCGCCGGAGGACCTCAAGAAGGTGGCCGGCGTGGGCGCCTCGATCTACGAGGCGAACAAGGCCAACATCAGGGTCAAGGACTGATCGTCGCCTGCCGGTCGCCGTTGCGCGCGGGCCCTGCGGGGCCCGCGCCGCTTTCCGCGTCGCCGCCGGACGGGATGGCGACCGTGACCTGGACGGCGGCGCCGGTCGCGCGCCAGGCCAGCGCGGTGAACGGGAAGAACGCCATCATCAGCAGCGCGTAGGTCCATTCGATGGCGTTGACGACCGCGTCGCGGTCGGCAGCCAGGTGCTGCATGGGGATGCTGGCGACTCCCAGCACCAGCATCGCCAGGCAAAGGCCCTGCTTGGCGTGCCGCGCCGGCGGCGGCACGCGCGGGTCGCCGGTCACCAGGCTGGTCAGCAGCATCTGCGCGAGCACGGTGAAGGAGAAGTAGACGGTGGTGCCGTAGCGGCGCAGCCACTCGTATGTCTCGCCCTTAACGCCGAGGAACGTGGCGTAAAGGATGAGGAACAGAGCGCCCACCAGGCCGAGGGCCAGCATCGCGTTGCGGCGCGCCCGCAGCGCGGTGCCGAGCTGGTTCAGCCACAGCCAGCACAGCATCCAATACAGCATCAGCAGCCCGGTGTACGGAAGCATCAGCGCCTTGAAGACAAAATTGGCGCTGCCGTGGCGTGCCGCGCGGCTGATGGACACGCAGCCCTCCCAGTACGGAAAGCAGGCCGGCGTCTGTTGCTCGGCAATGGCAACCCCGTAGGCCAGGTGGGCGGCGACAATGGGCAGCAGGCCGGTCATCCAGGCAATCCAGGCCAAGTCGTAGCGGCGGGACGGCTTCATCGGGCGGGATTCGCAGGGGCAATTCCATTATCATGCCGCTGATTTCATTGGGAGTGTTTCATGCGCCGTTGGGTATTGCCGGTTCTCGGCCTGTTCGTCGCACCCGCCATCCATGCCGCCGAAGGGATGTGGACGCTGGACAACCTGCCGCGCGCGGCGCTCAAGCAGCGCTACGGCTTCGAGCCGGACGCCGCCTGGGTGGACAAGGTGATGAAGTCGTCGGTGCGCCTCGCCGGCGGCTGCTCCGGCTCGTTCGTGTCCAAGGACGGCCTGGTGCTGACCAACCACCACTGCGTCGTGGATTGCGTCGCGCAGCTCTCGTCCAAGGACAAGGACTACGTGCAGGACGGCTTCCTGGCGAAGACCCGCGCCGATGAAAAGGCCTGCCCGGAAATCGAGCTGAACCGCCTGGAGCGGATCAGCGACGTCACCGAGCGCGTGAACAAGGCCACCGAGGGCAAGACCGGACGCAAGTTCAGCGAGGCGCAGAAGGCGGAGAAGTCGACGATCGAGGCGGAATGCGTCGGCGCCGACAAGGCCACCACGCGCTGCGACGTGGTCGAGCTGTACCACGGCGGCCTCTACCACCTGTACCGCTACCACCGCTTCCAGGACGTGCGCCTGGTGTTCGCGCCGGAGGTGTCGGTCGCGTTCTTCGGCGGGGACCCGGACAACTTCAACTTCCCGCGCTACAACCTCGACATGGGCCTGCTGCGCGCCTACGAGAACGGCAAGCCGGCCGCCGTCAAGGACTACTTCCCGGTGAACGCCAAGGGCGCCCAGGAAGGCGAACTGACGATGATCACCGGCCATCCCGGCTCGACGCAGCGCCAGCTCACCGTCGCCCAACTGGAGCGCCTGCGCGACGTGGACCTGATCCCGCGCCTGCTGCTCGCCTCCGAGCTGCGCGGCATGCTCACGCAGTTTTCCGCGCTCGGTGCCGAGCAGGCGCGCATCGCCCGCACCGACCTGTTTTCCATCGAGAATGGCCTCAAGGCGCGCAAGGGCCAGTTGCAGGCCCTGCTTGATCCGGCCGTGTTCAGCTTCAAGCGCCGCCAGGAGGATGAGCTGCGCGCCGCGGTCGCCGCCGATCCGGCCAAGCAGGCGAAATACGGCAAGGCCTGGGACGAGATCGCCGCCGCGCAGGCGGTGTACCGCGACGTCGAAACGCGCTACAAGATGATCGAGATCGGGCGCGGTTTCTACTCCCGGCATTTCGAGATCGCGCGCCACCTGGTGCGCGGCGCCGAGGAGCGCGCCAAGCCCAACGAGAAGCGCCTGCGCGAGTACAGCGAGGCGGCGCTGCCCTCGCTGACCCAGGAGCTGTTCTCCAGCGCTCCGATCTATCCCGAGTACGAGAAGGTCACGCTGGCCTGGTCGCTGACCAAGCTGCGCGAATGGCTCGGCGCCGACGATCCCTTCGTGCGTGTGGTGCTGGGCAAGGAGTCGCCGGAAGCCGTGGCCCGGCAGTTGGTCGAGGGTACGCAGCTGGCCGACGTCGAGTTGCGCAAGAAGCTTTGGGAAGGCGGTGCCGCTGCGGTCGCGCGCTCCAAGGACCCGTTCATCGAGCTGGCGCGCGCCATCGACGGCGACGCGCGCGACCTGCGCAGGCGCTACGAGAACGAGGTCGAGGCGGTGGAAAAGAAGAACGCCGGCCTGATCGCCGCCGCGCTGTTCGAGCAGAAGGGCACCAGCGTGTACCCGGATGCGACCTTCACGCTGCGCCTGTCGTACGGCGAGGTGAAGGGCTGGACCGAGAAGGGCCAGCCGGTGGCGCCGTTCACCGATTTCGCCGGCGCCTTCCGCCGCCACACCGGCTACGATCCGTTCGCCCTGCCGCAATCCTGGCTGGCGCGCGAGCGCAAGCTGAACCCGCAGCAGCGCTTCAACTTCGTCACCACCAACGACATCATCGGCGGCAACTCCGGAAGCCCGATCGTCAACCGCAAGGCGGAAGTGGTCGGCCTGGTGTTCGACGGCAACATCCAGTCGCTGGGCGGCGCGTTCTGGTTCGACGAGCGCGTCAATCGCGCCGTCGGCGTGCATGCCGGCGCCGTCGTCGAGGCTCTGCGCAAGGTCTACGACGCGGGCGCGCTGGCGGATGAACTGACCGCCCGCTGATGTCGCGCATCCTCGTCACCGGCGCCGCGGGGTTCATCGGCTGCGAGCTGGCGCTGCGCCTGCTCGCGCGCGGCGACGAGGTGGTGGGGCTGGACAACCTCAACGCGTATTACGACGTCTCGCTGAAGGAGGCCCGGCTCCGCCGGCTGGAAGGCAGGGCCGGGTTCCGCTTCGCGCGCTGCGACCTCGCCGATGCGGCCGCGCTCGCGGACGCGTTCCGGCTGGGTCCTTTCGACCGGGTGGCGCACATGGCTGCCCAGGCCGGCGTGCGCCATTCGCTGGACAACCCCGCCGCCTACATCCAGAGCAACCTGGTCGGCTTCGGCAATCTGCTGGAGCAGTGCCGCCGGCAGGGCGTCGGCCACCTCGCGTTCGCCTCGTCCAGCTCGGTCTACGGCGCCAACACCAAGCTGCCGTACTCGGTGCGCGACAACGTCGACCATCCGATCTCGCTGTACGCCGCCACCAAGAAGTCCAACGAGCTGATGGCGCACAGCTACGCGCACCTGTTCCGCCTGCCGGCGACGGGCCTGCGCTTCTTCACCGTCTACGGCCCCTGGGGCCGCCCGGACATGGCGCCGCTCAAGTTCACCAAGGCGATCTTCGAGGGCCGGCCGATCGAGGTCTACAACCACGGTCGCATGCAGCGCGACTTCACCTACATCGACGACATCGTCGAGGGCGTGGTGCGGACGCTGGACCGCGTGCCCGCGCCCGACGCCGCCTGGTCGGGCGCGCATCCCGATCCGGGCGGCAGCAGCGCGCCGTACCGCATCTACAACATCGGCAATCACACGCCGGTCGGGCTGCTGCGCTTCATCGAGGTGCTGGAGACCGCCATCGGCAGACCGGCGATCAAGCAGCTCATGCCGATCCAGCCCGGCGACGTCGAGGCCACCTACGCCGACGTCGGGGACCTGGCACGCGACGTCGGCTTCGCGCCGCATACGCCCATCGAGGACGGGCTGGCCCGCCTGGTGGCCTGGTACCGCGAGTACTACGGCGTTTCCTAGAGCCTTTTATGTAGTTGCCGGTCGCAGCGATCGCCAACTACATGACAAGCTCTAAGGGCCGGACAGGCTGCTCCAACTCTGCGGATAGGTCCGGCGTGCGCAGGCGTCCGGGGGCGGGTTGGCCAGCGCCTCGGCGCGCGCCACGTACCACGGACGCCCATGCCAGCGGCCGATCGGCGCGAGGCGCGCCTTGTCGAAGCAGCCGGAGCGCAGGGCCGCCGCGCTCAGCGCCACCACGCGCCGTGGCCGCTCGCGCAGCCAGGCGGCGCCGTCGGCGGGCTCCTCGCTCTTCACGCGGTGGTAGCCGAAGTGCGTCACCGGGCGGTCGGCCTGCAAGACCATCTGCTCGCGGAAGTCCAGCATCGCCAGCTCCTCGCCCGGCCGCATCTGCCGCTCCACGGCGCGCATCATTCCGGCGCCGGAGCGCGAGGGATTCAGCAGGGGGTAGGCCCACCAGCCGTAGGTCTGCCACGCGCCGAACAGCAGCAGGCAAAAGGCGGCGACGCCGCGCGCCGGGCGCAGCAGCGCGCAGGCGGCGACGCCGAACAGCGCAAGCGCGGCGACCACCGGCACCGGATCGGACTTCAGCTCGTCGGCGACGCGCGCCGCCTTGTCCGGCCGGACCCATTGCAGGTAGACCACCAGCAGCGCCAGCAGCGCGGCCAGGCCCAGCGCGAAGAAGAAGGCGCTGCGCTGCACGCGCGGCCGCGCGAGCAGCCCTCCCAGGTGCGGCGCGCCGGCCAGGACCAGCGCCGGCACCGCCGGCAGAATGTAGACGCCGCGCTTGGCGGGGCTCAGGCTGAAGAACAGCACCACGGCGGCCGCGTAGGCCAGCAGCAGCAGCACGCGCGCGTCGCGGCGGCGCAGGTCGTCGCGCCAGGCCGGAACCAGCCAGGGCAGCAGCAACACCAGCGGCAGCCAGAACGCCGGGATCACGTTGGTGAGGTAGTACCAGAACGGCTTGAAGTGATGCCAGGGGTTGGCGTAGCGGTCCACCGTCTGGTGGAACAGGATGTTGTCGCGGTAGGCACCCAGCGCCGGGTCGCCGCTGTGCGCCACCGCCAGCAGCATGGGGGCCAGCCATGCGCCGACCGTGGCCAGCAGCAGGACCGGGCCGAGGGTCCACCTCCAGGCGTTGCCGCCGAGCGTCGGCAGCGCCGGCCAGCGGCGCGCGCGCGCATAGGCGTAGGGGATCAGGGCCAGCAGCGGCAGGAAGCCGACCGCCTTGGTGATGATGCCGAGCCCCATCGCCACGCAGGCCGCATAGAACCAGCCCCAGGCCGGCCCCAGCAGCAGGTGGCGGCACAGGCCGTACAGGCCGAGCGTGGTCCAGAAGCACAGCAGCGCGTCGATCTGGGCGGTGCGCGCCTGCAGCGTGAACTGCACGGTGAACAGCAGCGCGCCGGCGGCCAGCAGTGCCGCGCGGCGGTCCCACAGGCGCCGTGCCAGATCGTACGCCAGCGCCAGGGTGCCCAGGCCCGCGAGGAAGCTGGGCAGCAGCGTCGCCAGCCGCAGCGAGCCGGTGAGCGCGTAGAAGCCGGCGATCGCCCACATGAACAGCGGCGGCTTGTCGGCGTACAGCTCGCCGGCGCGGCGCGGGAACAGCCAGTCGCCGCTCCACACCATGTCGCGCGCCACCATCGCGAAGCGCGGCTCGTCGGCCGGCCAGGCGTCGCGCAGGCCCAGGCCGGCGCCCAGCATCAGCAACGCAAGCGCTGCCAGCAGCAGGGAGTCGCGCTTGTCGTGGCCTGCCGGAGCGCTAACGCGCGGCACGTCCATTGGCGACGTCGAGCTTGAGGTTGTACAGCGCGGTGAACAGCGGGAACAGGTTCGACAGGATGCCGACCGAGTCGTTCTTGCCGAAGGTGAAATAGGTCAGCAACAGCACGCTGCCGCTGATGCTCATGTACCAGAACAAGCGGGGCAGGACCGGCCGCTGCTGGATACGCGAGGCGACGATCTGCACGAACCAGCGGCCCGCGAACAGGCCGATGCCGAGATAACCGACCAGCTTCCAGGGCGTGATCGTGAGCGCCCAGCCGAACAACTGGAGCTGAACCAGCACTTCGTTCATTGGAATCTCCCGCTGACCGACGAATCCTGCCAGGCGCTTCGTCAGAGTTCCGTAAGCACCTGCGGCCGCTTCGCCCGGCGTTGCAGCCACATCACGCCGAACAAATCCACGATGCCGACCCACAGGCGGTTGTGCAGGCCGTAGTTCGACTTTCCGGCGTTGCGCGGCCGGTGGTTGACCTCGACGATCCGCACGCTGCCGCCGGCGCGCCGGAACAGCGCGGGCAGATAGCGGTGCATGTGATCGAAGTACGGCAGGTCCAGGAAGCCGCTGCGCGAGAAGCACTTGAGGCCGCAGCCGGTGTCGGGCGTGCCGTCATTCAGCAGCCGGCCGCGCACCGCGTTCGCGACCTTGGAGGAAACGCGCTTGAGCCAGGTGTCCTGGCGGCTGCGGCGCCAGCCGGCGACGACCGCCAGGCGCGGGTCGCGGTCCGGCGCGCGTACGCACTCGAACAGAGCGGGGATATCCGCCGGATCGTTCTGGCCGTCGGCGTCCAGGGTCACGATCCACGGCGCCTGCGCCGCCTTCACGCCGGTGCGCACGGCGGTGCTCTGGCCGCAGCTCGCCTGGTGGCGCAGGATGCGCAGGCGCGGGAAACCGGCATCTTTCAGGGCCTGGAGGCGGGCGACGGTGTCGTCGGTGCTGCCGTCGTCGACGTAGATCAGCTCGTAGTCGTAGCGGCCGTCCAGGGCCGCACGGATCTCGCCCACAAGGGGCGCGACGTTCCCCGATTCGTTTTTGGCCGGGATGACGATTGAGAAGTCCATGGCGCGCGACTTAGGCCAATTCGACCGCCACCGCAACCGCCTCGCCGCCGCCGATGCACAGCGTGGCGATGCCGCGCTTGCCGCCGTGCTTCTTCAGCGCGCCGATCAGCGTCGCCAGGATGCGCGCGCCGGAGGCGCCGATCGGATGGCCCAGCGCGCAGGCGCCGCCGTGGACGTTGACCTTGGCGTGCGGCAGGTTGTGCTCCTTCATCGCCGCCATGGTGACGACGGCGAACGCCTCGTTGATCTCCCACAGGTCGACGTCGGCTGCCTTCCAGCCGGCCTTTTCCAGCACGCCGGAGATGGCGTACACGGGCGCGATGGTGAACTCGCCCGGCAGGCGCGCGTGGGTGGCGTGCGCGACGATGCGCGCCAGCGGCTTGATGCCGCGCTTCGCGGCCTCCGACTGCGGCATCAGCGTGACCGCGGCGGCGCCGTCGGAGATCGAGCTGGCGTTGGCGGCGGTGATGGTGCCGTCCTTCTTGAACGCCGGCTTGAGCGTGGGGATCTTCTCCGGCCTGGCCTTCATCGGCAGCTCGTCGTGCGCGATCTTCTGCACGCCGTCCTTGCCCGGCAACTCCAGCGCGACCACCTCGAACGCGAAGCTGCCGTCCTCGTTGGCCTTTTTCGCGCGGGCCAGCGAGGCGATGGAGAACTCGTCCTGCTGCGCGCGGGTAAAGCCGTAGCGCTCGACCGCGCGCTCGGCGAACACGCCCATCGGGGTGCGCTTCTCGTAGGCGTCCTCCAGGCCGTCCAGCGCCATGTGGTCGAGCAGTTCGCCGTGGCCGTAGCGGTAGCCGCCGCGTGCCTTGGTCAGCAGGTACGGCGCGTTGCTCATGCTTTCCATGCCGCCCGCGACCATCACGCGGTTGGTGCCGGCCTTGAGCAGGTCGTGCGCCAGCATCACCGCCTTGAGGCCCGAACCGCACATCTTGTTGATGGTGGTGGCGCCGGCGGCGTCCGGCAGACCGGCGCCGCGCGCGGCCTGGCGCGCCGGCGCCTGGCCCTGGCCGGCCGGCAGCACGCAGCCCATGATGACTTCCTCGACGTCCGCCGGCTTCAGGCCGGCACGCTCCACCGCCGCCTTGATCGCGGCGCTGCCGAGCTGCGCGGCGGAAAACGGCGCCAGCACGCCCTGCATGCCGCCCATCGGCGTGCGGGCGACGGAAGTGATGACGATCGGATCGGTCGTGGACATCGGCAACTCTCGGAAAGGGAAGGCGGAACGCCGCGCATTGTAGCGTGCAGCCGCCGTAAGATAGCCTGCAAAGCGCCGGCCCAGCCGGCGCAGTGCTTTTGGGGGAGCCATGCCGGTCTTCACGCATCCGGAGTTCGACGATCACGAGATCGTCGCCTTTCACGCCGATCCGAAAACGGGCCTGCGCGCCCTCATCGCGGTCCACAACACCACGCTCGGCAAGGGCCTGGGCGGCTGCCGCATGTGGCCGTACCGGAGCGAGCGGGAGGCGCTGACCGACGTGCTGCGCCTGTCGCGCGGCATGACCTACAAGGCGGCGCTGGCCGGATTGCCGCAGGGCGGCGGCAAGGGGGTCGTCATCGGCGACCCGCGCCGGGACAAGACGCCGGAGATGATGCGTGCCATGGGACGCTTCGTCGATTCGCTGGGCGGCCGCTACGTCGTGGCCGAGGACTCCGGCACCAGCGTGCCGGACATCCGGCTGATGGCGCTGGAGACGCGCCACGTCGGCGGCCTGGCGGACGAGAAGGCCGCCGCCGCCGGCCGCACCGGCGATCCCTCGCCGGCGACCGCCTACGGCGTGTTCGTCGGCATCCAGGCGGCGGTGCGCTTCAAGCTTGGGCGCGACGATCTCAAGGGACTGCGAGTCGCGATCCAGGGCGTGGGCAACGTCGGCCATCGCCTCGCCCGGCATCTGCACGAGGCGGGCGCCCGGCTCTGGGTGACGGATATTCATGCGCCGGCGGTCGAGCGTTGCGTGCGCGAGTTCGGCGCGACGGCGGCGGCGATGGACGGCATCTACGCGCTCGACGTGGACGTGTTCGCACCCTGTGCCCTCGGCGCCGTCCTCAACGACGCCACGATCCCGGCGCTCAAAGCCACCATCGTCGCCGGTGCCGCCAACAACCAGCTGGCCCGGCCCAGGCACGACCGCGCCCTGCAAAAGCGCGGCATCCTTTATTGTCCGGACTACGTCATCAACGCCGGCGGCATCATCGACATCCATTACGAAGGGCCGGACTACGATGCGGCCAGGGTAAAGGCCCACCTGGACCGCATCGGAGCGACGCTGCGCACGATCTTCGAGCGCGCGCGCGGCGACAGACGCCCCACCGGCGCGGTCGCGGACCGCATGGCGGAGGAGCGTTTCAAGCCGGATCGAGGCGCGATCGGTCCATGCACGTCCTGCTGATCGAAGACGACCAGGACCTCGCCGCCAACATCGGCGAGTTCCTGGAGTCGCGCGGGCACGTGGTCGACTACGCCGCCGACGGCCTGACCGGCCTGCATCTGTGCACGACGCAGGCATACGACGTGCTGATCCTGGACGTGAGCCTGCCGGGGCTGGACGGGATCGCGCTGTGCCGGCGCCTGCGCGAGGACGCGCGCAGCTCCGTACCGGTGTTGATGCTGACCGCGCGCGACACCGAGCGCGACAAGCTGCGCGGCTTCGACGCCGGCGCCGACGACTACCTGACCAAGCCGTTCTCGCTCGCGGAGCTGAACGCGCGGGTCGCGGCCCTGGCGCGGCGCGCCGCCGGCGCGCCGGAGCTGCTGCAGGTCGCGGACCTGAGCCTGGATCTGCGCACGCTGGTGGTGCGGCGCGGCGGCCGCCGGCTGGAGCTGACGCCCACCGGGCTGCGCCTGCTGGAGAAGCTGATGCGCGCGTCGGCCGGCGTGGTCGGCCGCCGCGAGGTCGAGCGCGCGATCTGGGGCGACCATCCGCCGGAAAGCGATGCCGCGCTGCGCGGCCACATCCACGCCCTGCGCAACGTGATCGACCGCGGCTTCGACACGCCGCTGCTGCACACGGTGCACGGCATGGGTTATCGCCTGGCGGCGGACGATGCTCTCTAGGGTGCGTATGGCACACCCTGACCCGGTGGAGGCCCGCATAGGGGCCGACACGGGGGCTGGGCTGAGCCTGCGCGTCCGCTTCATGGCGGCGATGCTGCTCGTCGTAGCGGTGCTCAGCGCGGCGTTCTTCGCCGCCGTGTGGCAGGTCATCGAGCTGATGGAAGGCGAGCTGATCGG
Organism: Gammaproteobacteria bacterium; assembly: GCA_016182805.1. Taxonomy (GTDB): domain Bacteria; phylum Pseudomonadota; class Gammaproteobacteria; order Nevskiales; family Nevskiaceae; genus JACPFV01. Next base: position 17,290 of record JACPFV010000037.1, on the reverse strand, counting down.
CGGCACGCTGGCGCGCGAGCTGCAGGAGTTCTCGCGCCAGTACGCGCAGACGCCGGGGCTGGTGCCGCCCAACGCCGTCGACCGCCGCGGCTACATCGTGCGCGCGGGGCAGGACGACACGGAGCTGCCGGTGGCTTTGCGCGGGCTGCCGCCGGGGCTGTACGACGACGTCTACATCGACGGCCGCGAGCATCACGTCGGGCGGCGCGACGTCGAGGGCGCGCGCCTGTACCTCTCGCTGGACGTGGCGCCGGTCGGCGAGCTGGAGACGCGCGTGATCGCCCTGGCGCTGGTCGGCAGCGCGCTGGGCCTCGGCCTGGCGCTACTGACGGCCGGCATCCTGGCGCGCGTCGTGACTGCCCCGGTCACGCGCCTGGCACGGCGCGTGGCGGCGCTGGAGCCGGGACGGCGGGGGATGCGACTGCAGGACGGCATCCGCGACCCCGAAGTCGGCCGCATCGCCGCCGCGCTGGACCGCTACCTGGATCGCGCCGAGGCGTTCCTCCAGCGCGAGCAGGCGTTCACCGAGGACGCCAGCCACGAGTTGCGCACGCCGCTGGCGACGATCATGAGCGCCGCCCACCTGCTGCTGGAGCAGCCCAGCCTGCCGCCACAGGCGCGGGAGCGGGTGACGCGCGTGGCGCGCGCCGCCGCGCGCATGCAGTCGCTGATCGAAGCCCTGCTGTTCCTGTCGCGCGAGGACGGCGGCCTGCCGGCGCAGGCCTGCGCGATGGACGAGATCGTGCGCGAAGCCGAGGAGCTGGCGCGCGAGCAGGCGGCGCAGCGCGGCGTCGCCCTGAGCGTGCGCGCCGAGCCGGTGCTGCTCGACGCGCCGCCCGGCATGGCGGCCTGCGTCGTCAACAACCTGGTCCTCAACGCCGTCCAGTTCACCGAACCGGGCGGCCGGGTCGACGTGTGCCTGGAGCCGGGGCGCCTATGCGTGCGGGACACCGGAATCGGCATCGCGGCGGCCGACATCCCGCAGATCTTCGAGCGGCGTTACCGCGGCCCGCACAGCCGCGGTTTCGGCCTGGGCCTGCATCTGGTGCGACGCGTGTGCGACCGCCTGGGCTGGGCGGTGCGGGCCAGCGGCGCGCCCGGCGCCGGCGCCTGCTTCGAGATCCGCTTCCGCGGCGCGGCCACGCCTAACGAAAAGCAAACGCCGATCTAACGGCCGCGCAAGGCCGCGGCGCGCAAGCTGCGCGCCCGTTCCCAGCGCGCGGATCCGCGCCGCGCAAGGTCGCATCCCGATGAAACGCCCCGCCGCCGCGCCTGCGGCCTGGCCGCTGTCCCTGCGCCTCCTCGCCCTGATCGCGGCCGGCTACCTCGCGATCGGCGTTGGCCTGCGCCTGCTGCTGTGGTATCGCTTCGGCGTGCCGGCGCAGGTGGCGCTGGGCCGGCTGCCGGCGATCCTGGGGTCGGGCGCCGTCAACGACGCGCAGGCGCTGTGCTTCCTGCTGCTGCCGCTCAGCCTGCTGCTGCTGGCGCTGCCGCGCGGCTGGCAGGGGCCGCGCCGGCGGGTGCTGCTGTTCGGCACGTTCGCCGCGGCTCTGTTCGGCCTGCTGTTCCTCGCCGCGCTGGAGTACTTCTTCTTCGAAGAATTCGATGCGCGGTTAAACCTCGTGGCGGTGGACTACCTGATCTATCCGACCGAGGTGGTGGGCAACATCGGCGACACCTATCCGGTGGGGCCGCTGTCGGCCGCGCTGGCGGCGCTGGCGCTGCTCGCGGCCGGGGCGCTGTGGCCCTTGCTGGGCCTGGAACGGGCGCACCCGGCGCACCGCGGCCAGCGGCGCCGCGTGGCGCTGGCCCACGCGCTGGTCGCCGGCGCGGTGTTCACGACCGGCGCCAGCGTCGGCACGGCGTCGGACAATCGCGTGGCCGGCGAGCTGGCGGCGAACGGGCCGGCCCGATTCTTCGAGGCGCTGCGCACCAACCACCTGGAATACCCCGCGTACTACCGCACCGGCGATCCGGAGCGCTTGCGCGAGCGCCTGCGGCAGGACCTGGGGCGCGGCGGCGGCGAATTCCGCCCGCAGGCGCAGGGCCTGGCGCGCGCGTACCCGGCGCGTGCCGGCGTAGGCCGCCTGAACGTCGTCGTACTGTCGGAAGAATCGTTCGGCGCGGAGTTCGTCGGCGCCTACGGCGACGTGCGCGGGCTGACGCCGGAGTTCGATGCGCTGGCGCGCGAGGGCCTGCTGTTCACGCGCGCCTACGCCACCGGCACGCGCACCGTGCGCGGGCTGGAGGCCATCACCGCCTCGTTCCCGCCGGTGCCCAGCGAGTCCATCCTCAAGCGCCCCGGCTCGGAGCGCATCGCGACCTGGGGTTCGGTGATGCGCGAGCTGGGCTATCACACCAGCTTCCTCTACGGCGGCTACGGCACGTTCGACAGCATGAACGCCTTCTACGGCGGCAACGGCTACGAGGTCCGCGACCGCACCGACATGCCGAAGCCGCGTTTCGCCAATATCTGGGGCGTGTCCGACGAGGACCTGTTCGACTATGCGCTGGAGTATTTCGACCGGCGCGCCGCCGCCGGCCAGCCGTTCTTCTCCATCGTGATGTCCACCTCCAACCACAAGCCGTTCACCTTCCCGGAAGGCGTTCCCGGCGTGCCGCCGCGGGGCGGCGGCCGGGCGGCGGGCATCCGCTACGCCGACCATGCGATCGGTGGCTTCTTCCGCGCCGCCCGCGCGCGGCCGTGGTTCCGCGACACCCTGTTCGTGGTCGTCGCCGACCACGGCGCGCGCGTCTACGGCGCCGCGCAAATCCCGCTGCACAGCTACGAGATCCCGCTGCTGGTGCTGGCGCCGGGGCGGATACCGCCCGCCGGCGTCGACACGCCGACCAGCCAGATCGACATCGCGCCGACGGTGCTGGGCCTGCTCGGCCTGCCGTACCAGGCGCCGTTCTTCGGCCAGGACGTGCTGCACTGGGCGGGCGGCCCGCGCACGCTGCTGTTCAACCACAACCATTCGGTCGCGCTGTTCCGCGACGGCCATCTGGCGATCCTGGACTTGCAGCGCAAGCTGAGCTGCGAGCGTTACGAGCGCGAGGCCGGATCGGCGCGGCGCGACGGCGATCGCTTCATCCCCGAAGGCTGCGACCCCGACCTGGTCGCGCTCGCCACGGCGTACTACCAGACCGGGTACGAGCTGTTTACGCAGCACGCCTACCAGTGACCGCCGGGGCGCCCCGGCAAACGAAAAGCGAACGATCCGCTTACGGCGGGCGAAGCCGACGGCCGGCAACATCCATTCGTCGGCAAGTCGAATGCAAGATGCTGCGCGGGCGCGGAGGCGAGAGTGAGGAGAGTTCTGGTGGCGGTGGCGCTGGCGCTGGCGCTGGCCTGGTCGCAGGCGCCGATGGCGGGCGACGCGGGCGAGGCGGACAAGGACCCGCTGCTGACGCAAGTCGGAGACGCGCTCCAGTTCGGCATCCCGCTGGCGGCGCTCGGGATGACGTTTTTCCTCGACGACGATTGCGCCAGCGGCGACGACTGCGCGTCGCCAGGCCTGTTCGCGGATTCTGTCGGCATGGCGGTGGACTGGGGCCACCTGAACGGCGCGCCGCGGCACGATCTGGCGGTGGCCCTGGTGCGGACCGAGTTTGTGACGTACGGCCTGAAGTACGGCGTGCAGGAGCAGCGGCCGAACGGCGCCGGGGAATCGTTTCCGTCGGGCCACACCTCCATCTCCTTCGCCGGCGCCGAGTTCATCCGCAAGCAATACGGCTGGGGCTGGGGCGTGCCGGCCTACCTGGCTGCGTCCTACGTCGGCTGGAGCCGCGTGGAGTCGGGCAACCACTGGACCCACGACGTGCTGGCCGGCGCCGCCATCGGCATCTTGAGCAACCACGACCTGGAGCGGATCGAGCTGCCGTTCGGTACGCTGTCGCTGGCCGGCGGGCGCGTAGCCGGCTTCGCGCACGCGGCGCTGACGAATCTCGACGGCGCCAACGACGCGCTTGCCGCGGACGCGCCGGCGCCGGCCGCCGGACTGCGCATCGAATTGCGGTTCTAGCCCGCGGCGCGCGCCGCGAGCGGGTGCCGGAAGCAGCCGGTCAGGTGGTCGTTGACCACGCCCACCGCCTGCATGTAGGCATAGACGATGGTGGAGCCGACGAAGCGGAAGCCGCGGCGCTTCAAGTCCCTGCTGATGCGGTCGGACAGCTCGGTTTTGGCCGGCACCTGGTTGAGCGTCGCCCAACGATTGAACACCGGCTGGCCGTCCACGAAGGCCCAGAGGTAGTCGGAGAAGCGGCCGAATTCGTCCTGCACGGCGAGAAAGGCCTTGGCGTTGCCGACCGCGGACTCGATCTTGAGCCGGTTGCGCACGATGCCGCCGTCGCCCATCAGCTTTTCGATCCGCGCGGGCGCGAAGCGCGCGACCTTCTGCGGATCGAAGCCGGCAAAGGCGCGGCGGTAGCCGGCGCGTTTCTCCAGGATCGTGCGCCAGGACAGGCCCGCCTGCGCGCCTTCCAGGATCAGGAACTCGAACAGGTGGCGGTCGTCGCGCACCGGCACGCCCCACTCCTCGTCGTGGTACGCGCGGTATTCGGGCGTGGCCAACGACCACGGGCAGCGGATTTTCTCGTCCACGTACACCCCCCAAAAGCCGCCAGCGTGGCGGGCGGCTCCCGACAGCGTCCTGTCAGCGGAATTGCAGGCGGTGGCCGGCGGGCTTGGCGGCGACCGCGGTACCGTCCCAGGCCAGCTCGCCGTTGACCCAGGTGGCGGCGATGGAATGCGCGAAGGTCACGCCTTCGACCGGCGACCAGCCGCACTTGTAGAGGACGTTGTCGCGCGAAACGGTGGTCGGGCGGTGCGGGTCCACCAGCACGAGGTCGGCCCAGTAGCCCTCGCGGATGTAGCCGCGCTCCGGGATGCCGAAGCGGTCCGCCACCGCGTGGCTGGTGCGCTGGACCACGGTGCGCAGGTTCAGCTCGCCGCGCTTGACCAGTTCCAGCAGCATCAGGATGGCGTGCTGCACCAGCGGCAGCCCGGACGGCGCCTTGACGTATTTCTGCGCCTTCTCCTGCGCGGTGTGCGGCGCGTGGTCGGTGGCGATGATGTCCAGGCGGCCGTCCTTCACCGCCTGCACCAGCGCCGCGCGGTCCTGCGCGGACTTGATCGCCGGGTTGCACTTCACGCCGTTGCCGCGCGTGGCGTACCAGGATTCGTCCATGAACAGGTGGTGCACGCAGGCCTCGCCGGTGATGCGCTTGTCCTTGAGCGGATCGGGCGGGAAGAACTCCAGTTCCTTGGCGGTCGTCAGGTGCAGCACGTGCAGCGTCGAGCCGTATTTCTTCGCCAGGCCCATCGCCAGCGCGGTGGACTTGTAGCAGGCCTCGGCGGAGCGGATGCGCGGGTGCTCGCCGACCGGAATGTCCTCGCCGTACCGCGCCTTCCAGCGCTCCTCGTTGGCCTTGATCGTGGGCGTGTCCTCGCAGTGCGTGGCGATCAGGTGCGGGCAGTTGGCGAAGATGCCTTCCAGGGTCCTGGGGTCGTCCACCAGCATGTTGCCGGTGGAGGCGCCCATGAACACCTTCACGCCGCAGGCCTCGTTCGGCCGGAGGCGCTTCAGCTCCTCCAGGTTGTCGTTGGCGGCGCCGAAGTAGAACGCGTAATTGGCGTGGGCGCGGCCTTCGGCCAGGCGGTATTTCTGCGCCAGCGCCTCGCGCGTGGTGGCGTTGGGGATGGTGTTGGGCATGTCCATGAAGCTGGTGATGCCGCCGGCCACCGCTGCCGCCGATTCGGTCGCCAGGTCGCCCTTGTGCGTCAGGCCCGGCTCGCGGAAGTGCACCTGGTCGTCGATCATGCCCGGCAGCAGCCAGCCGCCCTTGGCGTCGATGATGCGAACGCCGGGCAGCGGCTCGATCAGCTTGCCGATCTTCTCGATGCGGCCGTTCTTGATGAGGACGTCGCCCTGCGTCTCGTGGCCTTCGTTGATGATGTGGGCGTTGGTGATGAGCACGGTCAGAGTCCTCTCGCAAAGTCGCCCCAGCGGGCCTGGAGCACGGCCAGGGCGGCCAGGCCGGCGGTCTCGGTGCGCAGCGTGCGCGGGCCGAGCTGCAACGGCCGGCAGCCCTGCCGCCGCGCGAGGTCCAGCTCGGCCTCGCTGAAGCCGCCCTCCGGCCCCACCAGCAATACGACCGGCGCCGTGGGCGGAAGTTGATCCGGCAGCGCGCCGCCGGCGCCGGGGGCCAGCACCAGGCGCAGGCCGGCGGACGGCTCGTGCAGCCAGCGCGGCAGCTCGGCCACCGGCCGCACGAGGGGGACCTGCGTGCGCCCGCTCTGCTCGCAGGCGGATGCGGCGATCCCGCGCCAATGCTCCAGCTTCTTGTCCCAGCGCTCCGCGTCCAGCTTGACCACGCTGCGCTCGGACAGCAGGGGCACGATCTCGCTCACGCCCAGCTCGACCGCCTTCTGGATCGTGTAGTCCATGCGCTCGCCCTTGGATACCGCCTGCGCCAGCGTAACGCGAAGCGGCGACTCGCGGTTCACGTCGCGGAAGGCGCCGACGCGGACCTGCGCCTCGCGCTTGCCGACCGCTTCCAGCCGGGCCTCGTACTCGCCGCCGCCGCCGTCGAACAGGATCAGCGCCTCGCCCGTGCGCATGCGCAGCACCTGCACCACGTGGCGGAAGGCCGGCTCGGGCAGGCTTAGCGTGGCGCCGGTGGCGAGCGGTCCGGGCAGGTGGATGCGCGGCTCAGCCATCGCGCGTGGTGTGCTGCACGCCCTCGATCACCACGCGGGCCAGAAGGCCGATTTCCTCCGGCGAGATGACGTACGGCGGCATGAAGTAGACGACGTTGCCCAGCGGCCGCAGCAGCACGCCCTTTTGCAGCGCATGCTGGTACACGCGCAGGCCGCGCCGCTCGGCGGCCGGGTAGGGCGTGCGGCGCGCGACGTTCCGCGCCAGCTCGATCGCCAGGATCATGCCCTGCTGGCGGATTTCCGCCACGTGCGGGTGGCGCGACAGCTCCGATACGCCCATCCACATCAGGTGGCCGAGCTGGCGGTTCTGCGCCATCCAGTCGCGCTGCCCGAAGATTTCCAGGGTCGCCAGCGCGGCGGCGCAGGCCAGCGGATTGCCGGTATAGCTGTGTGAATGCAGGAACGCCTTGCCGGCCTGGTACTCGTCGTAAAACGCTTCGTAGATCGCCTCGGTCGCCAGGGTCACGGCCAGCGGCAGGGTGCCGCCGGTCAGGCCTTTGGACAGGCACATCAGGTCAGGGCTAATTCCAGACCATTCGCAAGCAAACATTCTCCCGGTCCGACCAAACCCAACCGCTATTTCATCCGCGATCAAGTGCACGCCGTGACGGGTGCAGGCTTCGCGCAGGCGCTTGAGGTACGCCGGGTGGTACATGCGCATGCCGGCGGCGGCCTGCACTAGCGGTTCGACAATCACGGCACAGACCTCGTGCGCATGCTGCTCCAGGGCGCGCTCCATGTGCTGGAACTGGCGCAGGGAGTAGTCCTCCCAGGCCTCGCCCGGCGCGCGGTCGTGGCAGTCGGGGGAGGGCACGTGGATCGGCTGCATCAGCAGCGGCTCGTACGTGTCGCGGTACAGCCCGGCGCCGCCGACCGCCAGCGCCCCCAGAGTCTCTCCGTGATAACTGTTGGCGAGCGCGATGAAGCGCCGCTTTTCCGGCTTGCCGACGTTGCGCCAGTAGTGAAAGCTCATCTTAAGCGCCACTTCCACCGCCGAGGAGCCGTTGTCGGCGTAGAAGCAGCGCGTCAGACCCTTGGGCGCCAGCGCGCAGAGCTTTTCGGACAGGGTCACGACCGGCGCATGGGTGAAGCCCGCCAGCAGCACGTGGTCCAGCTCCTCGAGCTGCGCCTTGAGGCGCGCGACGATGTGCGGATGGCGGTGGCCGAACAGGTTGGTCCACCAGGAACTGATGGCGTCGAGGTAGCGCTTGCCCTCGAAGTCCTCCAGCCACACGCCCTCGGCGCGCGCGACCGGCACCAGCGGCAGCCTCTCGTGGTCCTTCATCTGCGTGCACGGATGCCACACCCGCGCACGCGAGCGGCGGGACCAGTCGGTATTGCTCAACTCAGAGACCCTTCAGCAGGACCAGCGAATTGCGCTGGAAGTTGTAGATGCTCTGGCGCCGCATCGGCAGGTCGTCGAGCCGCGCCTGCACGAAGCCGCGTTCGATGAACCAGTGCGGCGCGTGCGTGGTCAGCGAAAACAGCTTCTTCAGGCCCTGCCGCCGCGCCTCGGATTCGATGCGCTTGAGCAGCACGGCGGCGCGGCCGGAGCCGCGGTAGTCGGGGTGCACCGCCACGCAGGCCAGCTCGCCCATGTGCGCCTCGGGGAACGGGAACAGCGCCGAGCAGGCGATCACCGCGCCATCGCGCACCATCACCTGGAAGTTCGCCAGGTCCTGCTCCAGTTGCTCGCGCGGCCGCGGCACCAAGGCCCCGCTGGCCTCCAGCGGCTGGATCAGCGCCATGATGCCGCCGATGTCCTCGATGGTGGCGGGGCGCGTCGTCTCGTAGTCCGAGTCGGCAAAGAAGAACAGGCCGGCGCCGTCGCGGGTGTACAGCTCGCGCAGCAGCGCGCCGTCGGCGCCCTGGTGGATCAGGTGCACGCGCTTGACGCCGCCGCGCCCGGCCGCGACCACCGAGCCTAGGCAGCCGCGGTCCTCGCTGGACATCTTGTCGCCGCGCTCGGCCAGCAGGCGCTCCGCCTCGGGGACGCTCATCTGGCCGACGTCGCCGGCGCTGGCGGCCAGCTTCCATTTGGTCGGGTCGGTCGGCGTGAGGAAGATCAGCTTGTCCGCCGCCAATGCGGCCGCGGTCGCCGTCGCCACGTCCTCGGCGCGCAGATTGAAGATCTCGCCGGTGGGGGAATACCCGATGGGTGACAGCAGGGCGACGCGGCCGGCTTCGAGGTTCGCGCGGATCGTGCCCACGTCCACGCGCCGCACCTCGCCGGTGTATTGCAGGTCCACGCCCTGGCGCACACCCACCGGCTTGGCCGTGATCCAGTTGCCGGTCGCGACCTTGATGCGCGCGCCGCCCATCGGCGTGCTCGCCAGCGAGGTTGAAAGCCGCGCCTCGATTTCCATGCGCACCGAGCCGATAGCGTCCTTGACGCATTCCAGGGTGGCGCGGTCGGTGACGCGCAGGCCCTCGACGTACTCGGACACGAGATCGCGCGCCGCCAGCCGCTCGTCCACCTGCGGCCGCGCGCCGTGCACCAGCACCAGCTTCACGCCCAGGCTGTGCAGCAGGGCGATGTCGTGGACCAGCCGCTCGAACTCCGGCCGCTGCGCCGCCTCGCCGCCGAAGGCGATCACGAACACGCGCCCGTGGTGCGCGTGCACGTACGGCGCGCAACTGCGGAGAATGGAGATCAGGTCGTTGTGCTTCATGGCGGCGGATTATCCCAGAACCGTAGCGGGTCTAGATGTCTGTGCTCAGTCCGCTTTCCAGTCGAAGCGTACCTTCAAGCTCTTCAGCATTGAGAAGGTGTCGGTATGAGGTACGCCGAACTGCCTGCATACGTTTGGGATCGGGACTTTCCTCTTGACGTCCGGACTGAATTCTTCGTGCGTCACTACAGTGCAACCGGTGGCCCTGGCGTACGCGACCAGCCAGCCGTCGGCTTTGTGCGCAAATTCCGTTTTCGCTTCGGACTTGAACTGGGGGTGTCCCTGAACCCACTGCATCATTGCCGCGAAGTCCCGCGCGACGCCGGCGGTTTGGGTCGAAGCGAAGAAGGATTTTGGAGCTTTCGAATTCACCCAAAATTCAAGCGCATCCTTGTCGCCGTCGAGAAGCTCCTTGCGGACGCGATCGATGCTCAGTACACGGTTCGCCTGCTCGTGATGCAGCAGGCTGGCCCAGAATCCGGGGCAGAGTTCAAACGCGTAATGCTTGCGGTGAGCCTGGATGAAAACGTTGGCGTCCAGGACGAATTGCGGCAAGGCCGGGGTCATGGCGTATCGAACCCGAGCGATTGAGCAAACTTGTCGAACGTCGCTCCGCGCATGCCGGTGAGTTCGAAGGCATCGCGATACAGCAGTCGTCCTTCCTTCGCCGCACGAACCACGGCGCGGCCAAAGCGTTCACCCACGCGCACGTTCTGGTTGTTCCAAAAACTGCCACCGGATCTGCGGGCATCGCGGTCGCGCCGTTCGTCCTGCTGGTACGCCCGGTAGAACGCAAAGAACGCGTCGCGCGAAATCAAGGAGAGGTCGAGCGCGCGGCGCGCCGCTACCAGGGGGCTTACCTTAAATTGCTGCGCAAGGTATTGGTAAGGCTCGGCCTGATTGGCTGCCTCCAGCCAGCAATCGCGCAATATTTCCGCCGGGACCAGGAATTCGGCGGCGACCTTGTTGCAGAACTGCTCGGCCTTTTCAGGGCCGGGCTGCAAGGCGGTGAAGTTCGATACACCGTCCTGGCCGATCCACAAGTGCGCCAGCTCGTGCGCAATGGTGAACATCTGTGCCGCTTTGGCGTCGGCACCGTTTATGAAAATCAGCGGAGCGTAGGGATCGCAAAGCGCAAAGCCACGGAATTCCTCCGGATCCAATCTCCGGTGGGAATTGTTGCCTACGACTCCATTGACGATAACCAGAATACCCGCCGCATCGACCCGGTGCCGAAGGTCGACCAAGGCGTTCGTCCAACTGCCCCGCGTGCGCGCCCAATCGCGAGCCAGACCCAATACGTCGAGAATGTCGCCGGCTACGGCCTCCGGTCTGCGGTCCAAAGTCTGGCTGGCAACAAAGCTAAGCGGAGGATGGCCTTCCTCGATGAGGTGTTCGCGCATCCAGTTCTGCCGCCGTTGCATGGACTGGATGGTTTCAAGCAGGTCCGGACTGGGACGCCCCAGCGGCCGGTCGCTGACGGTTCGAAAGTCGGGAATCGGAAGCCGGTCTTCAAGCGGATCGCTCAAGAACAAGTGCCCAATGGGCGTGTGGGTGTGGTGCGCAACCTCCTCGGCTTGGCCGAACGTCAGTTCGCCAGTTTGTTCCCAGCGTTCCACCCGCTCCGGCTTGGTGCCGACCTTCCTGGCGAGTCCGAGCACGTCCAGGCCTGCGCGCTCGCGCGCCCAGCGCAGGACGGTCGGTTGCAAAGCAATGGTGGTCATGGTTTCCCTTCGGATGCGAATTTAACCATGACTCCCTTGCGGGTTCTCGGCCATCAACGTCGGAAATCCCATTTTCTACAGGCAGAACCGTTGCACCAGCCCGCGCAGTGTGGCGAGCATCGGCTCGATCCGGTCCAGCGGCAGGCACTCGTCCGGCTGGTGCGCGCGCTCGATGTCGCCGGGGCCCAGGATCACCGTCTCCATGCCCATGCGGTTCAGGAACCCGCCCTCGGTGGCGAAATCGACCGCGCCCGCCGCGTGGCCGGTTAGCGTCTCGCAGGCTTGGACGATGGGGGCGGTCGCCGCGGTCGAGAAGGCGGGGATGCCGTCGAACAGGTCCGCGCATTCGACGGCGCATCCCGGCGCGGCAAGCGCGGCCGCGGCGCGCTCGCGCAGCTCGCGGCGCAACTGCGCCAGCTCGAAGCCGGGCGGGAAACGCAGGTCCACCTGCAGCTCGCACAGGGCGGGGATGCGGTTGGCGCTGTCGCCGCCGTGGATGCAGCCCAGGTTCAGCGTCGGGTGCGGCAGCGCGAACTCCGGCGCATGGCCGCGCCGCTCCAGCTCCCGGCGGAACGCCAGCAACTCGGCGAGCACTTCGTGCATGCCCTCGATGGCGTTGGCGCCCAGGTCCGGGCGGCTGGAATGGCCGGCCTTGCCGCGCACGCGAATCAGGTCCATGAAGATGCCCTTGTGCAGGCGCACCGGCCTGCCGCCGGTCGGCTCGCCGATCAGGGCGTGGCGCGCCTTGGGGCGGCCGGCGGCGGCCAGGGCGCGCACGCCGGCCATGGTGCTTTCCTCGTCGGCGGTGCCGACCAGGATCAGCGGCTGCTTGAGGTCGGCGTCGCGGAACCCGGCGGCGACGTGCACGGCCATCGCCAGGAAGCCCTTCATGTCGCAGATGCCCAGGCCGTAGAGCGCGCCGTCGCGCTCGGTCAGGCGGAACGGGTCGCTGCGCCAGCGGCCTTCGTCGTACGGCACGGTGTCGGTGTGGCCCGACAGCACCAGGCCGCCGGGGCCGCGCCCCAGCGTGGCGATGAGGTTGAACTTGCCGGGACGGCCCGCCACCGGCAGCACCTCGCAGCCAAACCCGGCGTCGGACAGCCAGTTCGCCAGCGTGTCCACCACCGCGCGGTTGGACAGGTCGTGCGGCGCGTTCTCGCTCGACATCGAGGGATGGCGGACGAGTTCCGCGCACAGTTCGCGCAGGGATGGCAGGGCGACCATGGGGCGTATAATGACCAACTCCCCGGCCCCGCGCACCCGCATGTCCCAACCCGTGCATTACACCGAGCTTTCCGAGGCGCTCGCGCGCCTGGGCTATGCCGAAAACCCGGCGGAATTCCACGGCGCGCTGTGCGGCGCCCTGTGCGCCAACGACGCCGAGCAGGTCGACGTGGGCGAGCTGCTGGAAGCGGGCGGATCGACGGTCGGCGAGGCCGCCGGCGACGACGCCCGCGCGCTGGCGCAGCTCCGCGGCGAATCGGCCGTCGCGCTCGGCAGCGCCGAGATGTCCTTCGCCCCGCTGCTGCCGGACGACGAGCAGTCGCTGGCCGCGCGCGTCGAGGCGCTGGCCGCGTGGTGCCATGGCTTCCTGTTCGGCCTGACCACCGGCCGGCCGCTCAACATGAAGCAGTGCTCGCCGGAGCTGAAGGAGCTGCTGCGCGACTTCACGCAGTTCACCCAGGCCGGCGTGGACAGCGGCGACGACCCCGGCATCGAGGAGAACGCCTACGCCGAGCTGATCGAATACATCCGCGTCGGCGTGCAACTGATCTTCATGGAGCTGCAAGGCCACGGCACGGAGGCGCCCGCCGCCGAGCCGAGCAAGACCCTGCACTGACAATCCACCGGAAATAAGAATGACCGGACCGACCCGTTTCGAGCTGGACGAGTACGCCGCGCGCCGCGCCCGCCTGATGCAGGCGATGGGACCGGACGGCGTCGCCGTGCTCCCGGCGGCGCGCGAAGCGATCCGCAACCGCGACGTGCATTACCGTTTCCGCCAGGACAGCGACTTCCGCTACCTCACCGGCTTTCCGGAGCCGGACGCCATTGCGGTGCTGGCGCCGGGCCGGCCGGAGGGCGAGTATGTGCTGTTCGTGCGCCCGCGCGACCCGGCGCGCGAGGTCTGGGACGGGCGGCGCGCCGGCGTCGACGGCGCGCGCGCGCAGTACGGCGCGGACCAGGCATTCGCGGTGGCGGACTTCGACAAGGAGCTGCCCAGGCTGATTGGCGACCGCGCGCGTCTGCACTACACGCTGGGCGAGCACGCCGGGCTGGACTCCAGGATCGCCGCCTGCATGCGCGAGATCCGCGAGGTGTCGCGGCGCGGCCCGGCGGCGCCGGCCGAGGTCGTGGCGCTGGAAACCACGCTGCACGAGATGCGCCTGCACAAGACCGCGCCCGAGGTCGAGATCGTACGCGAGGCCTGCGCGGTGACGGCGCAGGCCCACGTGCGCGCGATGAAGTTCGCGCGGCCGGGGCGCTGGGAGTACGAGGTGGCGGCGGAGATCCACCACGAATTCGAGCTGCACGGCATGGAGCCGGGTTACGGCTCCATCGTCGGCGGCGGCGAGAACGCCTGCATCCTGCACTACGTCGAGAACTCGGCGCGGCTCAAGGACGGCGACCTGCTGCTGATCGACGCCGGCGGCGAGCTGAAGGGCTACACCTCCGACATCACGCGCTGCTTTCCGGTGAACGGCCGGTTCAGCGGCCCGCAGAAGGCGGTGTACGAGGCGGTGCTGGCGGCGCAGCTCGCGGCGATCCAGGAACTGCGCGTCGGCAACCCCTGCGACTCCGCGCACAAGGCCGCTACACGCAAGCTCACCGAGGGCATGGTCGAGTTGGGCCTGCTCGCCGGCACGGCGGACGAGCGCATCAAGGACGAGGGCTTCAGGCGCTTCTTCATGCACGGCACCGGCCACTGGCTGGGCATGGACGTGCACGACGTCGGCCGCTACAAGCTCGGCGGCCAGCACCGGCCTTTCGCCGCCGGGATGGTCATGACGGTGGAGCCGGGCCTGTACATCGCGCCCGGCTCGGAGGGCGTCGACCCGCGCTTTTGGGGCATCGGCGTGCGCATCGAGGACGACGTGCTCATCACCGAGCACGGCCCCGAGGTGCTGACCGGCGGCGTGCCCAAGGCCGTGGACGAGATCGAAGCGCTGATGCGCGACGCCTGAGCGCGGGCCATGGGTGAGCAAACGCAGGCGGATTGCGACGTCGCCATCGTCGGCGGCGGGCTGGCGGGCGCGAGCCTGGCGGTCGGGCTGCTGCCGCTGCCGCTGCGGGTGGCGCTGATCGAGGCGACGCCTCCGGGCGGCGCACCGGACCGCGCTCTGGGCCTGAACGACGCCACGCGCCGCATCCTCGAATCCTTCGGCGTCTGGGACGCCATCGAACCGGACGCCGAGCCGATCCGGGCGACGCACATCTCCGAGCGCGGCCGCTTCGGCGTCGCGCGCTTCACCGCCGAGGAGGCCGGCCTGCCGGCGCTGGGCTACAACACGCCGATGCGCGCCATCGCCGCGGCGCTGTTCGCCCGCCTCAAGGACGCGCCGCGCTTTGCCGTCTTCGCCCCGGCCGAGCTGAAAAGCCTACAAGTCGAGGCCGATCGCGCCCTGCTGCGGATCGAACCGCGCGGCGCGGCCGCGGGGCCGGGGATTTCGCTCAAGGCGCGCCTGGTGGTCGCCGCCGACGGCGCGCAGTCCGCCGTGCGCGGCATGCTCGGCATCGGCACGCGGGCCCACGACTACCGCCAGACCGCCATCGTCTGCGACGTGCAGCCGGAGCGGCCGCACGCCGGCGTCGCCTACGAGCGCTTCGCGCCGGAGGGACCCATCGCCGTGCTGCCGCGCCGCGGCGACGTCTGCGGCATCGTGTGGACGGTCGCCACGGAGCGCGCGGCCGAAATCCGCGCCTGGGACGACGCGCGCTTCCTGTCCGGGTTCCATGCCGCCTTCGGCCACCGCCTGGGGCGCTTCCTGCGCGCCACGCCGCGCCAGGCATTTCCGCTGCACGCGGTGCTGAGCGAGCGCCTGACCTCGCCGCGCGTCATCTTCGCCGGCAACGCCGCGCAGACGCTGCACCCGGTCGCGGCGCAGGGCTTCAACCTGGGCCTGCGCGACGTCGCCACCGTCGCCGAGCTGCTGGCCTCCGCCCGCGATCCGGGCGCGCCGGAGCTGTTGCAGGCGTACGAGGAGCGCCGCGCCGCCGACCGCGCGCGCATCGCCGAATTCACCGACCGCCTGGTCCGCACCTTCTCCAACGACCTGCCGGGCCTGCGCGGCGCGCGCCACCTGGGACTGCTCGCGCTCGACCTGCTGCCCACGGTCAAGGCCGCGGTGATGCGCCAGAACCTGGGCTACGCCGGCGCCACGCCGGGGCCGGCGCGGGGCCTGCGGACCGCATGAGACGCCATCCGGTCGCTGTGGTCGGCGGCGGCATCGTCGGCGCCGCGCTGGCCCTGGACCTCGCGCGGCGCGGCCTGGACCCGGTATTGATCGAGCGCGGCAAGCGGCCGCCGGCGTTCGATCCGGCGCAGGACGACCTGCGCGTCTACGCCATCGCGCCGGCCTCCGTGCGCGCGCTCCGGTGCGTCGGCGCCTGGGACGCGATCGCCGCGCGCCGCGCGAGCCCGTACCGCGACATGCGCGTCTGGGAAGAAGACCAACGGCACGAGCTGCACTTCAGCGCGGCCGAGGCCGGCGTGCCGGAGCTGGGCTACATCCTGGAAAGCAGCCTGATCCTGGACGCGCTGTGGCAGCGCCTGGACGGGCTGCCGGTGCGGACCGAGACGGCGGTGGCCGGCGTGCAGTTCGACGCCGACGGCGTGCGCCTGCGCCTCGCCGACGGCGAGGTGCTGGAGGCCGAGGTGGCGGTGGCGGCGGAGGGCGCCGACTCCGGCCTGCGCGACAGTGCCGGCATCGAGGTGATGGGCTGGGGCTACGCGCAGCGCGCCATCGTGTGCCACGTGCGCACGGAAAAGCCCCACGAGTGCACCGCCTTCCAGCGGTTCCTGCCCGGCGGCCCGCTGGCCTTCCTGCCGCTGGCGGACGGGCGGTCCTCCATCGTCTGGTCCGCGGAACTGGGCGAGGCCGACGGCCTGCTCAAGCTTGCGGACACGGAGTTCTGCGCGCGCCTGGGCGCCGCCTCGCAATACCGGCTCGGCGCGGTGCTCGCCACGACCGCGCGGGCGAGCTTTCCCCTGCGCTTGCAGCACGCGGCGCGTTACGTCCGCTCCGGCCTCGCGCTGGTGGGCGACAGCGCGCACGTCGTGCACCCGCTGGCCGGGCAGGGCGTGAACCTCGGCCTGGCGGACATCGGCGTCCTCGCCGAAGTCTTGCAGGCGGCGCGGGACAGGGGCCAGCCGCTGGGCGGCTGACCGACGCGCTGTACCGCATGTTCGGCACGCGCTTTCCCGGCTGGGACCAGGTGCGGCGCCTGGGCTTTGCCGGCGTCGCCCGCTTCGAGCCCCTGCGCCAGCAGTTGGTGCGGCGGGCGATGGGGCTGGGCTGAGTTCAGCCCACGCGCCGCAGCGCCTCGTCCACCAGTTGCGGCAGGATTTTGTCGCGCGGGACGGCGCGTGCCGACGCGGCAAACCGCTCGGCCGCCTGCCGGAATGACGGTTCCTCCAGCACGCGCCTGAGCGCCGGCCCGAAGTTGGCGATGCCCTGTCCGCGCACCGCCAGCGCGGCGCCCAGGCCTACGGCGCGGCGCGCGACCAGCAGCCGCTCGTGCAGGTCGGGCACCAGCACGCCCGGCTTGCCGGCCAGCAGGAACTCGCCGACGGTTGAGAACGCGCTGTAGTTGACGAAAGCGTCGCAGCTTTCCGCCGCCAGGCGGAAGCCGATGGGCTTCTCGACGACCGCGAAGCCGGGCCGCAGATACGGGCGCAGCCGGTCCGGCGGCACGCCGGAGATGCGCAGCAGCACGCGCGCCGGCGCCCGCTTCAAACCCTCCAGCACCTTGTCGAGCTGCGCGATCGGCCGCAGGTAGGCGAACACCTTGGGACCGCTCCCGGCCGGCCAGAACGGCGCCTCGCCGTACGAATAATCGGGCAGGCCGCGATACGGTTCCGGGCGCTCGACCTCGTAGTGATCCAGCTCGCGGTAGCCGAGCACCGCGGGCAGGGTGCCGCGGAATATCTCCTGCACATCGGGGAAGGGCGC
>JACPFV010000039.1 GCA_016182805.1 Gammaproteobacteria bacterium | reverse complement strand
TGGTCGCGGCGCTCGTCCCGCCGCTCGTCGCGGCGGTGGTCGCGCCGCTGGTCGCGGCGCTGATGCTCCGACCGCGGCTGCTGCTGCGGCCTGGGCGGCGCGGCGACCGGCTGCGGCGCGGGCGCTTGCGCAGCGCCGGAGCCGAACCATCGCTTCATCTTGGTCCAGAAGCCTTCTTGCGGCGCGGCGGCGGCGACCGGCTCGGGCGCGGCGGCCGGGACCGGCGGCGGCGTCGCCGGCCGGATGCTCTTGACCGCCGGCTCGGCGGCCGGCTTGGCCGGGGCCGCGGCGGCGAGCTGCGGCTGCTCGCGCGCTTCCGCCTTGAAATCGTGCGGGAGCTTGTAGCTGACCTCGTCGTTGCGGTCCTGCGTCAGGTGGTCGGCGCGGACGCGCTTGATCTCGAAGTTCGGCGAATCCAGGCTTTCGTTCGGCACCAGCGTGATCGCCGTGCGGTAGCGCGCCTCGAGGTCGGCCAGCGGGATGCGCTTTTCGTTGAGCAGGAAGGTCGCGGCGTCCACCGGCAACTGCGCGATCACGCGGCCGGTGCGGTCCTTCATGCACTCCTCCTCGATCAGGCGCAGCACCGACAGCGACAGCGACTCGACGCTGCGGATCTGGCCGCGGCCGGAGCAGCGCGGGCAGGAGATCTGGGTGTGCTCGCCCAGCGAGGGGCGCAGGCGCTGGCGCGACATCTCCATCATGCCGAAGCGCGACAGGCGGCCGAACTGGACGCGCGCCCGGTCGACGTCGCAGGCCTGCTTCAGGGCATCTTCGACCTGGCGCTGGTTCTTCTGCGCGTTCATGTCGATGAAGTCGATCACGATCAGGCCGCCCAGGTCGCGCAGGCGCAACTGGCGCGCGATCTCGTCCGCGGCCTCCAGGTTCGTGCGCAGCGCGGTTTCCTCGATGTCGCGCCCGCCGGTGGCCTTGGCCGAGTTGATGTCGATCGCGGTCAGGGCTTCGGTGTGGTCGATGACGATGGCGCCGCCGGAGGGCAGGCGCACCACGCGATCGTGCGCCGACTCGATCTGCGACTCGACCTGGAAGCGCGAGAACAGCGGCACCGGCTCCTGGTACAGCTTCAGGCGCGGCAGGCTCTGCGGGTCCATGTACGTCAGGTGGTCGCGCGCCTCGGCGTAGACGTCGGCGTTGTCGACGATGATCTCGCCGATGTCCGGGCGGAAGTAGTCGCGCAAGGCGCGGATGACGATGTTGCTTTCCTGGTAGATCAGGAAAGGCGCCGGGCGGGCGGCGGCTTCCTTTTCGATGGCCTGCCAGTAGGCCACCAGGTGATCCAGGTCCCACTGCAACTCGTCCTTGGTGCGGCCGATGCCGTTGGTGCGCACGATGGTGCCCATGCCGTCCGGGATGTTGAGCTGGTTGAGCGCCTCGCGCGCCTCGTCGCGCTCGTGCTCGTCCTCCACGCGGCGGGACACGCCGCCGGCGCGGGGGTTGTTCGGCATCAGGACCAGGTAGCGGCCGGCCAGGGAGACGAAGGTGGTGAGGGCCGCGCCCTTGTTGCCGCGCTCTTCCTTCTCGACCTGGACGATCAGTTCCTGGCCTTCGGAAATGAGTTCGCGGATGTTCTGCCGGCCGTCGCCGGACTTGAAGTAGGCGCGCACGATTTCCTTCAGCGGCAGGAAGCCGTGACGGTCGGCGCCGTACTCGACGAAGCAGGCTTCGAGCGAGGGCTCGACGCGGGTGACTTTGGCTTTGTAGACGTTGCCTTTCTTCTGCTCTCTCGACGCGATCTCAATGTCGAGGTCGAACAGCTTCTGGCCATCCACGATGGCCACGCGCAGCTCTTCGCGCTGCGTCGCGTTGATCAATATTCTTTTCATTTGCGGTCTCTGAGGCGCTCGACCGCAGGCGCAGATCGCGATTGCCGGACTGGATGTTCATCATCGTTTCCTGAAATCGGATTGGGATCGCCCGAAGGAGCGCGGAATACACAGGTTGTGGGACCCGCCGCGTCTTGTGCAGCGCGGCAGGGATGATTCGTACCGGGAGGATCGCCGCGAACTGCTATGCTTGCGTCCGGTCCCGGGGGTGCCACGGCGGGTCAAGAACCTGCCGTAAGCATTTCTCCGGGCTTCGTTTTTAGCCCTGAGCGCAGACATTGTGACACAACTCAAGCCGCAAGTGCGGTATGTAGTCGTAAAAAGCCACGACGACGGCCAGCGGCTGGACAACTTCCTGCTGAAGCACCTCGACGGGGTGCCCAAGTCGGCGGTGTACCGCCTGATCCGCTCCGGCCAGGTGCGGGTCGACGCCGGCCGCGCCAAGCCCGACCGCCGTTTGGCGGAGGGCGAGAAGGTGCGCATCCCACCGGTGCGGACGGCCGAGAAGGACGAGGCGCCGCGCCCGCCGGACGCCATGCTGGCCCGCCTGCGCTCGGCGGTCCTGTTCGAGGACGAGCACTACCTGATCCTGAACAAGCCGGCGGGCCTGGCCTCGCATGGCGGCAGCGGCGTGCCGTTCGGCGCGGCGGAGGCGATGAAGTTCGCCGGCGACCACGAATTTCTCCCCTTGTGCCACCGGCTTGATCGCGACACCAGCGGCCTGCTGCTGTTCGCCAAGACGCGGCCGGCGATGCTGCGGGCGCAGGCGGCATTCCGCGAGGGGCGGGCGCAGAAGCGCTACCTGGCGCTGCTGTGCGGGCGCTGGGAGGGCGGGGCCAGGGACGTGGACGCGGCCCTGGTCAAGAACCGCATCCGCGGCGGCGAGCGCCTGGTCGAACTGGGCGAGGACGGCAAGCCGGCGCACAGCCGCTTTGTGCCGACCAGGCGTTTCGCGGACGCGACGCTGTGCGAGGTGGACATCTATTCCGGCCGCATGCACCAAATCCGCGTGCATGCCCTGGCGCTGGAACATCCTGTCGCGGGCGACCGCAAGTACGGCTTCGGCGAGACGCAGGACCGGATGCGCCAGCTCGGCCTCAAACGCATGTTTCTGCACGCCTTCAGCCTGCGGCTGCCGGCGACCGACGAATTCCCCGACCTGAAGCTGCAAGCGCCGCTGGCGCCGGAATTGGAGGAGTTTCTGAAGCGATTGGGCCAGAGGTCGTGATCCCGTACGAGCTGCTGATTTTCGACTGGGATGGCACCCTGGTCGACTCCGAGGCGCAGATCGTCTCCACCATGCAGGCGGCCATTGCCGACCTGAACCTGCCGCCGCGCACAGGCGGGCAAATCAAGGAGCTGATCGGGCTGGGCCTCAACGACGTCCTGCAGCGGCTGTTTCCCGAGTTCAGCCTGGAGGAACTGACGCCGCTCTATCGCGGCTACGTCGCCCGTTTCGTGGCGCAGGGGGTGAAGGAGGCGCCGTTGTTCCCCGGCGTCACGGAGGCCTTGGCCGGGCTTCAGGCCCGGGGCTACCGGCTGGCGGTGGCGACCGGCAAGTCGCGCAAGGGCCTCGACCGGGCGCTGGAGCACCATCAAGTCCTGCGCCCGCTGTTCGCCTCCAGCCGCTGCGCGGACGAGACCGCGTCCAAGCCCGACCCGCTCATGCTGCGTGAGCTGCTGCACGAGCTGGAAGTGCCGGCGGAGCGCACCCTGATGGTCGGCGACACCGAGTACGACGTGCATATGGCGGCGGCCATCGGCATGCCGGCCCTGGGCGTCGCCTGCGGCGTGCACGAGCCCGGCCGCCTGCTGCAAGCCGGCGCGCTTGCGCTGATCGAGACGGTGCGCGACCTGCCGGCCTGGCTGGACCAGTAGGGAAAAAAGCTCATTCCGGGAGGCGCTTCCGGCTGCTATCGTCTCCGCCATACGTCCTGCGGTGCGGGAAACGGGTCCTCGTCCGTCCGCGCCAATAACCGAATCGCAATGAACGATCCGATCGCACCCGCATCTGCGCTGCGCCGACGCCTGGGGCCGTCGGCTGTTCCTCGTCGGCCTGCGCATGGACACGGTGCTGCTCTGCTACCTGCTGGCCGTGCCGGTCCTCGCGCGCCTGCTGCTGCCCGGCGAGCGGCTGGCGCGCGCCGCCACCGCCTTGCTGCTCGCCGCGGCCGGCTTCCTGCTGGTGCTGATGGAGCTGGCCACGCCGGCGTTCCTGGCCGAGTACGACCAGCGGCCCAATTGCCTGTTTTTCGAGTACCTCTTGTACCCGCGGGAAGTGTTCGGGATGCTGTGGGCCAGCCACCGCGCCGCCCTGCTGGGGGGCGGGGCGCTGACCGCGGCGATCGGCTGGATGCTGTGGCGCCGCCTGCGCACCGCCCTGGACGGGGAGCGGACGTGGGGCTGGCCGCGGCGCCTGCTGGTGCTGCCGCTGGTGCTGGCGCTGGTGTTCATCGGCGCGCGGTCCTCGTTTGGGCATCGCGCCGCCAACATCAGCACCGCCAGCTTCAGCGGCAGCCGCCTGGCCAACGAGCTGGCGCTGAACTCGAGCTTTTCCATGCTGTACGCCGCGTACAGCCAGAGCCAGGAAGTCGACCCGACGCGGCTGTACGGCCGCATGGACTGGGCGGAGATCGTCGCGCGCGTGCGCAAGTACTCCGGCGTCCCGCAAGAGGCATACACCCAGGGCGAGATCCCGACGCTGCATCGCCAGGACGTCGCGGCGCGCAGCCGGCCGCTCAACCTGGTCATCGTGTTGCAGGAAAGCCTGGGCGCCGGCTTCGTCGGCAGCCTCGGCGGCCTGCCGCTGACGCCCAACCTGGACCGCCTGGCGCGGGAAGGCCTGTATTTCACCCGGCTCTACGCCACGGGCACGCGCACCGCGCGCGGCATCGAGGCGGTGCTGGCGGGCTTTCTGCCCACGCCGGCGCCGGCGGTGCTCAAGCTGCCGGAGGCGCAGGGCGGCTTCTTCACGCTGGCCAGCCTGCTCCAGCGCCACGGCTACGCCACGGACTATATCTACGGCGGCGTCGCCAACTTCGACAATATGCGCGCGTTCTGCCTGGGCAACGGCTTCGACCGCGTGATCGAGGAGGAGCATTTTTCCAGCCCGCGCTTCCGCGGCACCTGGGGCGTGTCGGACGAGGACTGGGTCGAGAAGGCCAACGAGGTGTTCCGCGCCCACGGCGACCGGCCGTTCTTCGCGCTGATGCTGAGCACCTCCAACCACGACCCGTTCGAGTTCCCCGACGGGCGCATCGAGCTGTACGAGCAGCCGGCCAACACCCGTCACAACGCGATCAAGTACGCCGACTATGCGCTGGGCCGCCTGTTCGAGCTGGCGCAAAAGGAAGCGTACTACGCCGACACCGTGTTCCTGATCGTGGGCGACCACGACGCGCGCGTGTTCGGCGCCGATTTCGTGCCGGCGCAGCGCTTCCGCATCCCCGGCCTGATCCTGGGGCCGGGTGTGCCGGTCCGGCGCGAGGCGCGGCTTGCCAGTCAGGTGGACCTCGGACCCACGCTGCTGCGCCTGATCGGCCTGCGCGCCGAGCACCCCATGGTCGGCCGCGACCTGCTGGCGCTGCCGGCGCAGGACCCGGGCCGCGCGGTCATGCAGTACGACCTGAACCACGGCTTCCGGGTCGGCGACCGCATGGTGGTGCACTGTCCCTCGCGGCCGGCGCAGACCTTCGCCGTGGACGAGTCGGACCGCCTGCACCCGGTCGCCGCCGACCCCGAGCTGACCCGCGACGGCCTGGCGCACGCGCTGTGGGCGTCGGAAAGCTACCGGCGCCGGCTCTACCGGCTGGCGGAGACCCCGGCGTCAGGGCAGGGGACAGCCGGCGTCCGCTAGCAGTTGCCGCAGGGCGATCAACGGCAGCCCCACCAGCGCGGTGGGGTCGCGCGTCTCGATCGCTTCGAACAGCGTGATGCCCAGCCCTTCGCACTTGAAGCTGCCGGCGCAATCCAGCGCCGGCTCGGCGTCCAGGTAGCGGCCGATCTCGGCGTCGGTCAGGCCGCGGAAGCGCACCACGGTGGTATCCAGGGCGGTGCGCGGCGGCTGGTCGATGCCGGCGACGAGGGCGACGGCCGTGACGAACTGCGCGCGGCGGCCGGACAGCAGGCGCAATTGCTCGACTGCGCGCTCGCGTGTGCCCGGTTTGCCCAGCAAGCGCAGGCCGGCGGCGGCAACCTGGTCCGACCCGATCACCCAGCGACCTGGGTGCCGCGCGGCGACGGCCTGCGCCTTGGCCGCCGCCAGGCGTTGCGCCAGGGCGGCCGGAGCCTCGCCCGGCCGCGGCGCTTCGTCGACGTCGGCCGTGATCGCCTCGAACGGCAGGTGCAGCCGGCGCAGCAGCTCGGCACGGTAGCGCGAGCCGGAGGCCAGGAGCAGCGGGCGGTCCGCGGACGGGGCGGGAAATGTTGCTGAAACCATCGGATTTTCTTTGACTTTGCCGGCCGCGAACTCTATCATCCGCGCCCTTCAAGATCTGCCCGCCATGAGCATCCCCCAGAGAATCCGCGCGTCGCTGGCGGTGGCCCATGGCGAACGCCACTCCGGCACCTTGCCGCTGGCCGGGTTTTCCCGCCTGCGCGAGGCGCTGGCGGACGCGGCGGGCGATTTGCGCGTCGAGCTTGCCGGCGCGCACGACAGCCTGGGGCACCCGGTGCTGGATCTGCACGCCGCGGCGGAGCTGAGGCTGCTGTGCCAGCGCTGCATGACGCCGTTCGGCTGGACGCTGGATCGCCGCGCGGCCCTGCGCCTGGTGGCGACGGACGAGGAAGAGGCCCGGCTGATGAACGAATGCGAGCCGTACCGGGTGCAGGACGACTGGCTGCCCTTGCACGAGATCGTCGAGGACGAGGTGCTGCTGGCCCTGCCGATGCTGCCGCGCTGCCCCTCGTGCGAAAATGCGGTGCGCAGCGCCCCGGAGCCGGAGCGCGCGGACCCGCGGCCGAACCCGTTCGCGGCGTTGAAGGACTTGAAGCTCGGCAAGAAGACGTAGCGCGGTAGCGGTTTTCAGCTTGTATCGGGATCAGTGCCCGACGGAGTTTTGCAATGGCAGTCCAGAAATCGAAGAAGTCCCGTTCCTTCCGCGGCCATCGCCGCTCGCACGATGCGCTGTCCAACCCGGCGCTGTCGGTGGACCCGACCTCGGGCGAGACGCACCGCCGCCACCACGTCACGGCGGACGGCTACTACCGCGGCAAGAAGGTGATCGACACCGCCACGGCGGCAACGCCCGACGCCGAAGGCTGAGTTTCGGCGCGACCGGGAACTCGCCTTGAGCGGTCCGGTTACTCTTTCGATCGACGCGATGAGCGGCGATCACGGCCACCCGGTGGCCGTGGACGCCGCTCTTTCCGTGCTGGCGCGGCATCCGGCGCTCAAGCTGGTGCTGGTCGGCGACGAGCCGACGCTGCTGCGCGCGCTGGCCGAGCGCAAGGCCGCCCCGTACGAGCGGCTCGCGGTGCAGCACGCCAGCGAAGTGGTCGAGATGCACGAGCAGCCGTCCAAGGCGCTGCGCGGCAAGCGCGACTCGTCCATGCGGGTGGCGATCAACCTGGTCAAGGAAGGCCGGGCGCAGGCCGCCGTGTCCGCCGGCAACACCGGCGCGCTGATGGCGATGGCGCGTTTCGTGCTCAAGACGCTGCCCGGCATCGACCGCCCGGCGATCATTTCCGCCATCCCCTCCATCTACGGCCACACGCACATGCTCGATCTCGGCGCCAACGCCGAGTGCAACGCCGAGCAGCTGTTCCAGTTCGCGGTGATGGGTGCGGCGCTGGCCACCGCCGTGCACGGCATCGCCTCGCCCAAGGTCGGCCTGCTCAACATCGGCGAGGAGGAAATCAAGGGCAACGAGACGATCAAGCAGGCGGCCGCGCTGCTGCAGGGCTCGTCGATCGACTACATCGGCTTCGTCGAGGGCGACGGCATCTTCCTGGACGACGTCGACGTGGTGGTCTGCGACGGCTTCGTCGGCAACGTCGCGCTGAAGACCGGCGAGGGCGTGGCCAAGATGATCCGCCGCTTCATGCAGGAAGAGTTCACGCGCAACTGGCTGCATCGCCTGGCGGCGGTGGCCGCCTACCCGGCGCTGTCCGGCCTGGGCAAGCGCATCGACCCGCGGCGCTACAACGGCGCCAGCTTCCTGGGCCTGCAGGGCACCGTCATCAAGAGCCACGGCAGCGCCGACGCGGTCGCCTTCGCCAATGCCATCGAGGTGGCGATCACCGAGGTGGAGAAGGACGTGCCGGCGCGCATCAGCACCCTGCTGCAGGCGAGCCTGGCGTCGCGGCCGCAGCCCCCGCAGGCGGCGGCGCAAGGCTGAATCGTCCCCGCGAGCGTCACCCGGCCGTCGCCGTCCCGCCGGCCGGCTGCCGCAACTCCCGCAGCACTTCCATCACCGCCCCGCGCACCGCGGCCATGTCGTCGCGCAGGCGCGGGTGCTGGGCGACCGGGATCGGCTCGGCCAGGTGCTGCTCCAGGCGGTGCGCGGCGAGCTTGAGCGGACGCAGGCGGTAGAACGAGGCGGTGCCGTGCACCTGGTGCGCGGCGCTGCGCGCGGCGTCGGCGTCGGCCCGCGCGTAGGCCTCTTCCAGCTCGCGCAACTGCGCCGGCAACTCCTCGGTCAGCAGCGCCAGCAACTGCGGGTCGGTCACCAGGCGCTCGGTCGGGTCGACGGCGCTGGGTGGCGGCGACGCCGACAGTTGCAGCCAGGGGCCGAGCGCGCGCAGGAGCTGGCGCTGGTCGAACGGCTTGAGCAGCTCGCCGTCCATCCCGGACAGCGCGAGCTGGCGGCGCTCCTCGTCCTCCAGGTGGGCGCTGATGCCCAGGATCACGGCGTGCCGGCTGGCGCCCTCGCGCGTGCGGATCTCGCGCGCCACCGCCAGCCCGTCCAGTCCCGGCATGTGGATGTCGAGCAGCAGGAAGTCGGGCCGCCGCACATGCCAGGCGGCGACGGCGGAAAGGCCGTCGTGCGCCTCGATCACCTCCGCGCCCATCGTCGCCAGCAGGGTGGCGATGAAGCGGCGGTTGGCCAGGTTGTTGTCGGCGACCAGCACGGTACGCTGCATCAGCGGCTTGACCACCCGGGTGGCCGCCTCCTTGCGCCGCGCCAGCTCGCCGAGCGCGTCGTACAGCGCGCGCCGCGGCAGCGACTTGGGCAGGCAGGCGGAGGCGCCGGCGTCGAGCAGCGCCTGCTGCTGCGAGCGCGACACCGAGTTGACCAGGCCCAGCAGCGGCGCCGGATGCTGGCGGCCGGCCGCCAGGATCTCGCGCACCGCCGCGTCCTCGGCGTCGCGCATGCGCAGGCCGAGGATGATGAGGTCCGGCCCGCGGTCCTCGGGCGCGGGGCGCATCGACGCGAGCAGCTCGGAGGCGGTGTCCAGCACGCGCACGCTCATGCCCCAGTATTCCAGGCAGTGCAACAGCGCGAGCTGCGCCGTGCGGTGCGGCTCGTGCAGCCAGACGTGCAGGCCGCGCAGCCCTTCGAGCCGCACCGGCGGGGTCAGGACCTCGGGCAGCGCCAGCGTCAGCACCGCGCTGAAGGTCGAGCCCTGGCCCGGCACGCTTTGCACGCTCATCGAGCCGCCCATGCGCTCGACCAGGCGGCGGGTGATCGCCAGCCCCAGCCCCGTGCCGCCGCGCGACTGCCCGGCGGCCTGCTGGTACGGCTCGAACAGGCGCTTGTGCATCTCCGGCGGGATGCCGATGCCGGTGTCGGCGACGCTGATGTTGAGCGTCACGCGGTGCGCGTCCTCGCGCTCCTTCATGACCCGCAGCACCACCTCGCCGCGCTGCGTGAACTTGATTGCGTTGGACAGCAGGTTGGTCATCACCTGCTTGAGCCGGCCGGCGTCGCCGACCAGGTGGCTCGGCACGTCGTGGTACAGGATGTGGACCAGTTCCAGGTCCTTCTCGTAGGCCAGCGGCGCCAGCAGCTCGATGATCTCCTCGACGCAGTCGCCCAGCGCGAACTCGCCGGAGTTCAGCGTGAGCTTGCCCGCCTCGATGCGGCTCCAGTCCAGCAGGTCGTTGATCATGGCCAGCAGGCCGCGCGCCGACTTGCGCAGCGTCTCGACGTGCTCCGCCGCCTCCGGCGCCAGCGGGCCGGCGGCCAGCAGGTCGGCGTGGCCGACGATTGCCGCCAGCGGCGTGCGCAGCTCGTGCGTCATGTGCGCCAGCATCTCGCCGCGGTTCATCGCCGTGCTCTGCGCCTGCGCCAGCGCCTCCTCGGTGGCGCGCAGGCGGGTGTTGCTGCGCAGCAGGTCGTTGCGCAGCATGGGCAGGTCGCGCTCGGCCTGTTCGCGCAGCAGGCCGCGCGTCTCCGCCAGCTGCTGGCCGAGGCGGTTGATGCCCTGCGCGAGGGCGTCGGTGACGCCGGTCTGGCGCGGCGCGCGCGCATCGAGGCGGCCGCTGGCCAGGTCGAGCGCAACCCGCGCGAGCTGCGCCTGGCGGCGCGCCAGGCGGACGATGGCGAAGCCGGTCGGCACCAGCGTGAACACGAACGCAGCCGCCATCGCCAGCAGCAGGCCGGCGACGCGCGCGTGCAGGCGCGGGTTCCGCTCCGGCGGCAGCGGCGTCAGTTGCAGCACCGGTCCGGGGTCGCCCAGCGGCACCACGATCGGCTCCGGTTCCGGCGCGAGCAGGGCGATCAGGCGCGCCAGCGCGCCGTCGAGCCCGGCCACTCGCGCCGCGGCGTGCAGCGTCTCGCCCTCCGGACGGCGCACCTGGATGTCGCCCAGGTCGCCGTGCCGGCGCAGGGTCTCGTGCATCAGCGCCTGCAGGTCCGCCGCGGAGTCGAGCCGGCGCGCCGCATCGCGCGCCAGCGCCGGGGCGAGTGCGCGCAGCCCCGCCGCGGTGACCGCGGTGTCGCTGCGCACGGCGTCGAAAACGGCGTAGGCGGCCGCAAGCAGGACGCCGGGCAGCGCCGGCACCGCGACCAGCAGCCACCCGGAGAACCGCAGCGATTGGAAATGTGGTCGGCGGCCGAGCATGGGTTTGTCGCGGACAAGCTTACAATAGGCGACCGCAAGACCGACGCCCGATGAACTACCCTTCGCTTCCCGACTTTATCGGCAACACGCCGCTGGTGCGCCTTGCGCGCCTGCCCGGTATCGGGCGCAACACGCTGCTGGCCAAGCTGGAGGGCAACAACCCCGCCGGCTCGGTCAAGGACCGCCCAGCCTACAGCATGATCCACTACGCGGAGCGGCGCGGCGAACTCAGGCCCGGCGATACCCTGATCGAGGCGACCTCCGGCAACACCGGCATCGCGCTGGCGATGGTCGCGGCGGCCAAGGGCTACCGCATGATCCTCATCATGCCGGAGCACATGAGCGAAGAGCGGCGCGCGGCGATGAAGGCCTTCGGCGCCGAGATCATCCTGGTGTCCAGGGAAGGCGGCATGGAGGAGGCGCGCGACCTGGCGCTGAGGATGCAGGCCGAGGGCAAGGGCCGCGTGCTGGACCAGTTCGCCAATCCCGACAACCCGCGCTCGCACTACGAGGGCACGGCGCCGGAAATCTTCCGCGCGACCGACGGCCGCATCACGCATTTCGTGTCGTCCATGGGCACCACCGGCACGATCATGGGCTGCTCGCGCTACTTCAAGGAAATGAATCCGCGCATCCAGGTGGTCGGCGTGCAGCCGGACGGCGAGTCGTCCATCCCCGGCATCCGCAAGTGGCCGGAGGCGTATCTGCCGACGATCTTCGACCGCAAGCGCGTGGACCGCATCGTCGAAGTGAGCGCGCAGGCGGCGCTCGACACCATGCGCCTGCTCGCGTCGAAGGAAGGCCTGTTCTGCGGCCCGTCGTCGGGCGGCGCGGTGTGGGCCGCGCTGCAACTGTGCCGCGAGCTGGAGAACGCGACGGTCGTCGCCATCGTCTGCGACCGCGGCGACCGCTATATCTCGACGGGCGTGTTTCCGGCTTGATGCGCGATCCCGTCCTGGTCTTCGACATCGAGACCGTCCCGGATCTCGAAGGCGGTCGGCGCGTGCTGGGCCTTGCGGGGCTGTCCGACGCCGAGGTGGCGCAGGCCATGGCCGCGCAGCGCCTGCAGGCCAAGGGCAGCGACTTCCAGCCGGCGCACCTGCACCGCGTGGTCGCGATTTCGGTGGCCCTGCGCCACAACGGGACCTTCAAGGTCTGGTCGGTAGGCGAACCGGCGGCCCCGGAAGCGGAACTGGTAAAGCGGTTCTTCGAAGGCATCGAGCGCTACCGGCCGACGCTGGTGTCCTGGAACGGATCGGGCTTCGACCTGCCGGTGCTGCACTACCGCGCCCTGATCCACGGCGTGGCGGCGCCGAAGTACTGGGACACCGGGCATTTCGAGCGCGACGCCAAGTGGGACAACTACCTGGGCCGCTACCAGTTCCGCCATACCGACCTGATGGACGTGCTGGCGCTGTACAACGGACGCAACTACGCGCCGCTGCACGAGATCGCGCTGCTGCTGGGCCTGCCGGGCAAGCTCGGCATGGACGGCTCCAAGGTGCACGAGGCGTTCCAGGCCGGCCGCATCGGCGACATCCGCGCCTACTGCGAGACCGACGTGCTCAACACCTACCTGATCTACCTGCGTTTCCAGTCGATCCGCGGCCTGCTCGACGACGCCGCCCACGCCGACGAAGTGGCGCGGGTGCGCGGCTTCCTCAAGTCGAGCGCCGCGGCGCACTGGAAGGAATTCGACCAAGCCTGGCAATGAGACCGCAACGTCGCACCCCGCCGCTCGAAGCGACGGCGGACATCCTCGATTTGGCTCACGACGGCCGCGGCATCGCCCGCCCGCAAGGCAAGGTCGTGTTCGTCGCCGGCGCGCTGCCCGGCGAGCGCGTGCGCCTGGCCGTGACCCGGCGCGGCCGCGACGCCGACGAGGGCAACACGCTGGCGGTGGAGGCGCCGTCGCCGCACCGGGTCGAGCCCAAGTGCCCGCACTTCGGCCTGTGCGGCGGCTGCTCGCTCCAGCACCTGGAGCCGGCGCAGCAGATCCTGTTCAAGCAGAAGCAGTTGCTGGACGCGCTGGCACGCATCGGCAAGGTCGAGGCGGCCGAGGTCGTCGCGCCGCTGACCGGCCCGGCCTGGGGCTACCGCCGGCGCGCGCGGCTGGCGGTCAAGCACGTGCCCAAGAAGGGCGGCGTGCTGGTCGGCTTCCGCGAGCGCGAGACGCCGCTGATCGCGGCGATCGATTCCTGCGAGGTGCTGGACCCGCGTGTCGGCCGCAAGCTCACCGCGCTGTCGGAGCTGATCGGTGGGCTGACCGTCCGCGCCAAGCTGCCGCAGATCGAAGTCGCGGCGGCGGACCATGTGGCGCTGGTGTTCCGCGTGCTGGAGGCGCCGACCGCGGAGGACCGCGCGCGCATCGCCGAGTTCGCGCAGCGCGAGGGCTTCGAGATCTACTTGCAGCCGGGCGGCCTCGACAGCGTGCAGCCGCTGACGCCGCCGGCGCGCACGCTGGAGTATTCGCCGGACGGCAGCGCGTTGCGCCTGGCGTTCCTGCCGACCGATTTCATCCAGGTCAACGGCGGCCTCAACCGGCGCATGGTGGGCCAGGCGCTGGACTGGCTGCGCCCGTCGGCCGGCGACCGCGTGCTGGAGTTGTTCGCGGGACTGGGCAACTTCACCCTGCCCATCGCCGCCGCCGGCGCGCGGGTGACGGCGGTGGAGGGCGAGGCCGGCCTGGTGCGGCGCGGCCGCGAGAACGCCGAGCGCAACGGCCTGGCGGTGCGTTACGAGGTCGCGGACCTGTTCAACCCCGACCCGCAGGCGCGCTGGCTGCAGGACGAATACGAGCTGGCGCTGCTGGACCCGCCGCGCGCCGGCGCGCGCGAGATGCTGCCGTTCGTGGCGCGCAAGAAGCCGGCGCGCATCGTTTACGTGTCCTGCCACCCCGGCACGCTGGCGCGCGACGCCGGCCTGCTGGTGCACGAGCACGGCTATCGCCTCGTGCGCGCCGGCGTCATGGACATGTTCCCCCATACCGCGCACGTGGAATCCATGGCGCTGTTCGAGGCACGCTGAAATGGCGATCGAGATCGAGCGCAAGTTCCTGGTGGTCGGCGAGGCCTGGCGCGCGCAGGTGCGCCGCGCGCAGCCCATGCGCCAGGGCTACCTGTCCGACGAGGGCGGCCGCGCCTCGGTGCGCGTGCGCCTGGAAGGCGGGGAAGCGCGCCTCAACATCAAGGCCGCCGTGATCGGCAGCGCACGCGCCGAGTACGACTACGGCATCCCGGCCGCCGACGCGCGCGAAATCCTCGAGCGCCTGTGCATCGGCCTGCTGGAAAAGACCCGGCACTGGATCGAGCACGACGGCCACACCTGGGAGGTCGACGAGTTCGCCGGCGCCAACCGCGGGCTGATCGTCGCCGAGATCGAGCTGGACGCCGCCGACGAGGCGTTCGCCCGCCCGGCCTGGCTGGGCCGCGAAGTGACCGACGACCGCCGCTACTACAACCACCATCTCGCGCTGCACCCGTTCTCGACCTGGGGCCGGCCGGGAACCGATTCGTGACGCGCATCGAGATCGACCTGTCGCGCCAGAGCCTGACGCTGCGGGACCAAGGGTCGGTGCTGCGCTCGTACACGGTGTCGACCGCGAAGAACGGCGCGGGCGAGAAAAGCGGCTCGCACTGCACCCCGCGCGGCCGGCACGTGGTGCGCGCGCGCATCGGCGCCGGCCAGCCCGCCGGCGCCGTGTTCATCGCGCGGCGGCCGACCGGCGAGGTCTACACGCCGGAGCTGGGCGCGCGCTACCCGCACCGCGACTGGATCC
Organism: Gammaproteobacteria bacterium; assembly: GCA_016182805.1. Classification (GTDB taxonomy): domain Bacteria; phylum Pseudomonadota; class Gammaproteobacteria; order Nevskiales; family Nevskiaceae; genus JACPFV01. The sequence goes on along the minus strand of JACPFV010000039.1, from coordinate 19,244 downwards.
TGTCCCGCGTCCTGTGGTTGTGCGGCCGCGAGCCGGGCAAGAACCGCTTCGGCGAAGTGGATACCATGCGCCGCTACATCTACATTCACGGCACGCCCGACGAGAACGCCATGGGCGTGGCCGGTTCCCACGGCTGCGTGCGCATGCGCAACGCGGACGTCATCGAGCTGTTCGACCTGGTACCCGCTGGCACGGAAGTGTTGATCCGAGAATGAGCAAGAACCCGATTGGCCCCCTGATGGCGGACGTGGCCGGCCTGCAGCTTGGCGCCGAGGACCGCGAGACGCTGTCGCACCCGCTGGTCGGCGGCGTGATCCTGTTCGCGCGCAACTACAGCGACCCGGAACAGCTGCGCGCGCTGTGCGACGACCTGCGCCGCCTCAAGCGTCCGCGCCTGCTGATCGCGGTGGACCACGAAGGCGGGCGCGTGCAGCGCTTCCGCGTCGGATTCACCCGCATTCCGGCGATGCGCACGCTGGGCAAGCTCTACGCCGAGGACCCGGCGCGCGCGCGGCGCGAGGCTACCGCGCACGGCGCGACCATCGGCCGCGAACTGGCGGCGTTCGGCATCGACCTGTGCTTCGCGCCGGTGCTGGACCGCGACGCCGGCGTCAGCCAGGTGATCGGCGACCGCGCCTTTTCCGACGACATCGCCGCCGTCGTCGAGCTGGCGCGGGCGTTCTGGCGGGGGCTGGCGTCCGCGGGCATGGCGGCGACCGGCAAGCACTTCCCCGGCCACGGCGCCGTGGTGGCGGACTCGCACCACGAGCTGCCGGTGGACCGGCGCCCCTTCGCCGAGCTGGAAGCCACCGAGCTGGCGCCGTTCAAGGCGCTGGTCGCCGACGGCATCCCCTCGCTGATGTTGGCGCACGTGCGCTACACCGCGTTCGACGAGACGCCGGCCTCGCTGTCGCGCAAGTGGATCGCCGGCTACCTGCGGCGCAAGCTCGGCTACAAGGGCGCGGTGTTCTGCGACGATCTTTCGATGGGCGGCGCCGCCGCGGTCGGCCCGATGGAGGACCGCGCGCGCGCCGCGCTTGCCGCCGGCTGCGACATGCTGCCGGTGTGCAACGACCGCCCGGCGCTGATCGCGCTGCTCGACGCCCTGCGCGATCTCAAGCCCGGCGCCGCCGCCGGCCGCCGCCTCGCGGCGCTGTATCTCGACAAGTCCGCGGCCGCCGCCGCGGCGGCGGGGGGCTGATGGCCGCGACGCTGGAAGAGGCGCGCCGCGTGCGCGCGGAAGCCGAGTGCCTGCACGACGCCACCGCGGTGCAGGCGGCCTACGACCGCATGGCGAACGCGATCGCACGCGACTACGCGGACCGGAACCCGCTGGTCCTGTGCGTGATGAACGGCGGGTTGGCGCCGACCGCCGAGATCCTGCGCCGGCTGGATTTCCCGCTGGAACTGGATTACCTGCACGCCACCCGCTACCGCGGCGCCACCACCGGCGGCGGCCTGATCTGGAAGCGCCAGCCGGAAAAGCCCCTGGAGCGGCGTCACCTGCTCGTGATCGACGACATCCTGGACGAGGGCCACACGCTGGTCGCCATCCGCAAGGCGCTGGCCGAGTTCGCGCCGGCCAGCCTGCGCGTGGCCGTGTTGACCGAGAAGAAGCACGACCGCCGGGCGCCGGGCGCGCACGCGGAGTACGTGGGGCTTGAGGTCGGAGACCGCTACGTGTTCGGCTGCGGCATGGACTACAAGGAATTCTGGCGGCAACTGCCGGCGCTCTACGCGGTGAAGGGGCTTTGACGATGGCGAAGGTGGCGGTGATCGGCGGCACCGGCATGAACCGGTGGCCGGGACTGGAAATCGTCCGGCAGCAGTCCTTCGACACGCCTTGCGGCGCGCCGTCCGCGCCGGTCGCGTTCGGGCGCTATGCCGGCGTGGAGGTGGCGTTCCTGGCGCGTCATGGCGAAGGCCACAAGCTGCCGCCGCACCGCATCAACTACCGCGCCAACCTGTGGGCCTTGCGCGAGGCCGGCGTGAAGTCGGTCGTCGCGGTCGCCGCGGTTGGCGGCATCGCCGCCGAGCTGCCGCCGGCAGCGGTGGCGGTGCCGCACGACCTGGTGGATTACACCTGGGGCCGCGAGCACACGTATTGCGACGGGGTGGTGCTGCCGCTCAAGCACGCCGAGTTCACCGAGCCGTACGCGCCGCGCCTGCGCGAGGCGCTGCTGGACGGCGCGCGCCGCGCCGGCGTCGCCGTGGTGCCGCGCGGCGTCATGGGCGTGACCCATGGGCCGCGCCTGGAGACGCCAGCCGAGATCCGCCGCATGCGGCAGGACGGCTGCGACATGGTCGGCATGACCGGCATGCCGGAGGCGGCCCTGGCGCGCGAGCTGGACCTGGACTACGCGGCGTTGGCGCTGTCGGTGAACTGGGCCGCCGGCCTGGGCAGCGGCGACATCCACGGCGAGATCGAGACGTTCATCGCCGAGGGCATGGCCAAGGTGCGCGCCGTGCTGACGGAGGCGTTGCCGCGGCTCTGACCCGGATCAGCCGGGGCTGGGCGCCACCCAGGCGCCCTTGTAGCCCTTGCGGCGCAACTGCCTGGCCTTGGCCTGCGCCGCCGCCTGCTCGGTGAAGCCGGCGAGCTGCACGCGGTACCAGGTCTCGCCCTTGACCTCGACCGGCGCCACGCTGGCCGCGTGGCCGGCCTTCTTGAGCTTGCGCGCTTCTTTTTCGGCGGCTGCGGCGCTCGGCAGCGAAATCAGCACCACGGTCCAGGATTCCTGCACGGGCGCCGGTTCCGCTTCCGCTGCGGCGGGAACGGGAACCTCCGCCTGGACCGCCGGCGCGGCGCTCGCCTCCAACGGCGGCGGCGCGGCCGGGGCGGGGATGGGGACGGGCTCGGCTTCCAGCGGCGCCGGCATCGGCGTTGCCGGGTCCAGGCTCCAGCTATTGCGCACCGCGATCCAATCCGGCGCTGGATCCCTGCGCGGCGTGGGAGCCTTGCCGGCCTTGAGCGTGTAGCAGTAGTCGGCGAGCAGCGGCTGCGGCATTCCGCTCAGACGGGCCGCGGCGGACTCCGGCCCGGGCAGGCAGGCGGTGGTTGCCTGCGGGCGACGCTCCACGAAGTACTCGCCCGCGCCTGGGGTGAGAATGCGCTCGTTCACCCGCAGGAACAGCGGCCAATAGGACGCATCCGGCGGCGGCAGCCAACTCAAGCGCAGGTAGCCGTGGTCCAGGCGCAACAGGGTGGTGCGGTCGGCGGCGTACGCGGCGTGCGGCAGGCGCTCCAGGTGGACGCGGGCATGCGGCCCCAGTTCCAGGCGTCCGTGCGTGCCCAGGCGCAGGCGCAGGCGCCCCTGCGCCAGGACCCGCACCGAGTCGCCCTCGTACAAGGCATCGCCCGGCGCCAGCGCAACGCGAAAGCGGCCCGGTCCCACCACCTCCGCGGCCGCCGCCTCCTCGACGGTCAGCGCGGCCGGCGCCGCCGGAAGCGGCAAGGCCGCGCCGGCCAGCGCGAGGCCGGCCGCGAACAAGACTGATCTCATCGTTCTCGATCGATCCGGATTGTGTCGGGGCGTCGCGCCCCGCCCGCGCGGCTGGAAGTTTCGCGCGCGGTGCATGCGCGGAAGATTAGCATCCCTCGCCGCGGCGTTTGGCTACACTGCCGCGCCATGGTCAACCGAACCGTGTCCGCCGCGATTTTTGCCTTGCCTCCAGTCCTCCTGCTCGCGGCCTGCCAGAGCCTGCCACGGGAGGTAGCAGCGGGGGGCGCGGCGCCGCCGCCGGCCGCCTGCGCGCCCGGCGCGGTCGAGGCGGCGGCAGACCTCGTGCTGCCGCCTGCCGCGCCGCCGCCCGACCTGCGGACTGCAAAGGGCGCACCGTACCGAAACGCCAACGCGATTCCGGTCAATGGCGGCATCCGCGACATCGGCCGCTGGAGCGTCGCCGCGCCGGGCTGGGCGGTGTGGCGGTTGCGCCTGGAGTCCGAAGGGGCGCGCTCGCTGGCGGTGCGCTTGCATCCGTTCAACCTGCCGGCGCGCGCGGAGCTGTGGGTCTGCGGGCCGGAAGGCTCCGTGCGGCACGGGCCGTTCCGCGAGCGCGGGCCGGCCGGCGAGGGCGAGCTGTGGTCGCCGGTGGTCAAGGGCAGCGAGCTGCGGCTCGAAGTGCTGGCGCCCGTCCCGAGCCGGGCGGCGGTGGAACTCGGCATCGTCGAGGCCTACGCGGCGTTCCGCTGACGCATGAACCTGGTTGCATTGGGCGCCGTACGCGCTATGATCGCCGCTGGGGGAGGCAAAACAAGGGCTTAGTCCCGCCAGTTCATGCGACGAGTCATCGTCCTCAACACCAAGGGCGGTTGCGGAAAAACCACGGTCGCCACCAATCTTGCGGCGTGCTACGCGGCGCGCGGTCTGCGTACGACGCTGTTCGATTACGACCCGCAGTGCTCCAGCCTGTCCTGGCTCAAGATCCGCAGCCGCGAGCTGCCGCCGATCCACGGCGTGGCGGCGCACGAGCCGAGCGGCGCGCCGCTGTCCGGCGCCTGGCAGATGCGGGTGCCGCGCGACACGCAGCGCATCGTCGTGGACACTCCGGCCGGTCTGCGCGCCTCCGACCTGGTCGGCCGCGTCCAGCCCTCCGACAGCATCCTGATCCCGATCCAGCCCTCGGCGATCGACATCCGCGCCACCGCCGATTTCATCCGCGACCTGCTGCTGGTCGGCAAGGTGCGGCAGCCGCAGCGACGCATCGGCATCATCGGCAACCGCACGCGCCGGCAGCGCAATTCGTTCGATCTGCTGCAGCGATTCCTGGCCTCGCTCAACATCCCGGTCGTGGAGTACCTCAACGACGCGCAGATTTACGTCGACGCGGCGGAGGAGGGCCGCGGCGTCTGCGAGCTGCCGCACGAGCTGGCGCCGCGCGAGGTCGACAAGTGGCGCGCGATCATGAATTGGCTGGACGAGGGGATGGAGGATCGGACGCCGGTCGCGCGGCCGACGACCCACGGCGAGATCCGGCCGATCGTGCCGATGTCGCATATGCCGGTTCATGTGCCCAAGCCGGTTCTGGCCGCGGGCGAGCCGCTGCGGGCTACGCAACCGGAGCCGCGCATCCCCGCGTTCGTCAGCAAGGACGCCGGCGGCACCCGGCACTGACGCGGCCGCCGGCCGGGTCCCGTCCTATCGCGAGGGTTGGCCTTGCCGCGGCGTGCGCGGCACCGCCGGCCCGATCTCGGCGCGCCGCGCCTGCAACTTCGCGTGATCGTCCTCGCCCAGGCTCTTCAGCCGCAGGCCGGCGTCCAGCGCGGCCACCGCACCCGGCGCGTCGCCGCGCGCATAGAGGTAGTTGGCGGTCTGGTACTGCGCCTCGCCGTTCTGGCCGGCGTCGCGGGCGGCCTGGGCCAGCAGGCGGTAGGTGTCCATGCGCGTGCCCAGCGTCTGCTCGTGCGAGATCAGCACCTGGCGCGCCTGCTCCGGCTTGCCGGCGGTAATCAGCGCGTCGGCGTAGGCGAAGATCGCCGGCGCGTGGCGCGGATAGCGCTCCAGCGTCTTCTGCAAGGTGCGCAGGGCGGTGTCGGTCTCGCCGCGGGCAAGCTGCGCGCGGCCGGCCAGCAGGCCGATCGGCGCCGGCAGCGGCTTGAGGTCCAGCACCGGCTGCAACACCTTGAGCGCCTGGTCGGACGCGCCCTGCTCGAAGTGCGCCAGCGCCAGCCCGTAGCGGTTGGCCACGTGGCCGGCGTCGTGCGCCAGGTGCGCGGCGAAGTATTCCAGCGCCTGGCTGGGGTGTGGTGCCGACAGCACGCGGGCGCGGGCCTGGATCAGCGAGAATTCCACCGGGTCGGCGACGGCGTGATGCGGCAACGCGGCGGCGCGCGTGCGCGCCTCGCTGATGCGGGTCGTGTTGACCGGGTGGGTGCGCAGGAACTCGGGCATGGCGTTGCCGTACAAACGGCTCTGCTGTTCCAGGCGCACGAAGAAGCTGGCCATGCCGTCGGGGTCGTAGCCGGCCTTGGCCATGGTGTGAATGCCAAGCCGGTCGGCTTCCAGCTCGTGCGCGCGGGTGAAGCCGACCTGGCGCTCGTAGGTGCTCGCCTGGCCGATGGACAGCGCCGCCAGCACGATCTCCGGGTCGGCCGAGCCGGCGATGATCGCGGCCAGCACCGCGGCCCAGGTGGCGATGTTGGCCGCCTCCGCGCCCTCGATCGAGCGCGCGATATGGCGCTGCGTCACGTGCGCAAGTTCGTGCGACAGGACGCCGGCCATCTCGCTTTCGCTCTGCGCCGCGGTGAGCAGTCCGGCGTTCACGCCGATGTAGCCGCCGGGCAGGGCGAAGGCGTTGATGCGCGGATCCTTGATGACCAGGAAGCTCAGCGGCGGCGGCGCGGTGTCGCTGGAGGAGGCGAGCTTCCAGCCCTGCGTGGCGACATATTCCGTGATCTCGGGGTCTTCGAGCACGTAATTGCGCGCAAACAGCTCGGTCATGATCTGGCGGCCGATGCGGCGCTCTTCCGCCGGCGACAGCGCGGCGTCCGCCGGCTCGCCCATCTGCGGCAGGTCGCCGCTGTAGCTTTGCGCCAGCGCGCCCGCCGGTCCGAGGAGCAGGCCGGTCGTCAGGAGGAATCGGGCAAGGATCATGACAGGGAAAGTGCGGCGGACGGTGCCAGTTTACGCGCTCCTTAGAGCCGGCAGCCGCGGACAGGTTCGCAAATCAGCGCGCACGGACGCGCACCGTGACTTCGGTCGCACCGGCCACGTTCTCCAGCAGCAGGAGCGGGGCGTCGGCAGCGGAACGGACCTGCGCGCCCTGGACCTCGGCGGTGTAGCCCTTGGGGTAGTGCAGCGCGACCGGGACGTAAATCTCGGTCGGCGCGGCGGCGGGCCGTGGCTGGTAGCGGTAGAAAAACTCGCCGTCGGCGGGGTCGAAACTCAACTCCAGCGGGATGCCGGCGGTGGCCTGCGGATAGGTGCGCTCCAGGACGCGCAGCTTGTCCAGCTTGACGCTGGCCAGGTCGGCGTCGTCGCGGAACAGCCCCTGGCCGCCGGACTCCTGGCTTTCGGTGGTCGGGTCGCCCCATTCCTTGTAGTGCCAGTACTGCCAGCCGGTGAGCTGCGAGTCGGCCTGGCGCGTGACCTGCTCCAGGTCGGCGAGGTCGTCGCTGGCGCCGAACTCGGTGATCAGCGTGGCCGACTGCAACCGTTGCACCGCTTCCTCGGCGTTGTCGTTGACGATCTGGTGGTATTGCTCGCAGGCCGGCACGTCCTGCGCGCCCTGCGAGTGCAGCAGCGCCGCCGGCAGACAGTACTTGTGCCAGGACAGGCCGAGGTTGGCGTCGGCGACCGGCCGCAGCAGGCCGAGGTTGGTCTTGGCGCCGCTGTTGAAGATCACGTGCGGCTCGAGCCAGACGACGTTGCCCGGATCGACTTGGCGGATGCCGGCCAGCACGTGCTCCTGGAAGCTTTGCAGCTTCCGGTCGTCGTGCACCGGGCAGCCCGCGGGATTCATGCAGGTGTAGACGTCGGTGCCCGGCCAGGGCTCGTTGATGAGGTCGTATCCCATCTGGTAGCCCTGGTCCTTCCAGCGTGCCGCGACGGCTTTCCAGGCATCGCGGTAGTGGTCCCAGATGCCGTTCTTGTTGTCCCAGAAATTGTCGAAGGCGCGCGAGCAGGCCGGCGTGAAGTAATTGCCGGGAAAGCCGAGGCTGAACGGCATCGGCAGCCCGTCGTCGTCGGTCGCCCAGTCCGGGAAGCCCTCGCCGCCGTAGCGCTCGTTGTACAAATCCTGGTGAAAGTCGAACAGGGTATAGATGCCGCGGGCGGCGAGCAGTTGGACCACGCGGTCCCAGCGCTCCAGGTAGGCCGCGTCGATGCGGCCGGGCTCCGGCATGACGCCGGCGAACAGCGTGCCGATGCGGGCCGAGTTGAAGCCGTGCCGCGCCAGCCAGTCGGCGTCCGCCGCGACGAAGCCCTTGGCCTCCGCGGGCGGCGCGTACGGCGCGAGCTTCCACACCAGGTTCATGCCGTGGGTCAGCACCACGCGGCCCTGCGGGTCCACCAGCCAGCGTCCTTCGCGCCGCAGCTGCATCGGCTTGCCGGCGGCGGCAGCGCCGGGAACCGCCGGCGGCTGGCTGCCGCCGCAGGCGCCCAGAGCGGCCGATAGCATCAGGACGGCGAGCGGCAGGCGCATGGCGGTTCTCCGTTCAGCTTCGGGCGTTGAAGATGCCCAGGGTCTGGCCCATGCGCACGGTGGCGCCGGGGCGCATCGTCGGGCTCCAGTTCACCGCGCCGGGCGCGGTCAGCAGGATCACGGTGGAGCCCATGTTGAAGCGGCCCATTTCCACGCCGCGGCCGAGCTGGACCGGCGAGCGCGGTACGTACTGGCCGGGCGCCTGGCCATGCGGCGGCGAGACGCAGCCGGACCACACCGTCTCCAGGCTGCCGACGAACAGCGCGCCGACCAGGACCATCGCCACCGGCCCGTGGGCGGTGTCGAAGATCGCGCACAGGCGCTCGTTGCGCGCGAATACCCGCGGCAGGCCGCGCACCGTGGCCGCGTTCACGCTGAACAGGCGGCCGGGGACGTAGCTCCACTCGCGCAGCGTGCCGTCGGCCGGCATGTGGATGCGGTGGTAGTTGTACGGCGCGAGATAGATCGTCGCGAAGCGGCCGCCGCGGAACTGCGCCGCCGCCTCCTCGCTGCCCAGCAGCTCGGCCGCGGTGTAGTCCAGGCCCTTGGCCTGCACGATGCGGCCGTCGCGGATGTCGCCGATCTGGCTGACCGTGCCGTCCACCGGGCACAGGCAGATGCGCGGGTCGGCCGCGACCTGGCGCGCGCCGCGCTTCAGCTCGCGCGTGAAGAAGGCGTTGAAGTGCTCGAACCGGCGCGGGTCCTCGATGTACGCCTCGTCCAGGCTGATGCGGAACAGCTTCATGAACACGCGGATGAACGCGTTCTTGAACCACGGCGTCCGGATGCGCGTGAGATGGAACATCGCGCTGGACAGGGCGTTGGTCGGCAGGGCGAGCTGCACGCCGCCAATCAGGCGGTCGCGCAGGTCCAGCCATTTTTCCTTATTCATCGTTGGGCGGCTCGGGCGGTGTCTTGACGGTGAAGGGGGCGGACAGCTCGCTGCCGCCGCACTGGAAACGGAAATCCACGGTATCGCCGTCCGCCAGGTCGCGCTGCGGGCGGAACAGCATCAGGTGCTTGCCGCCGGGCTTGAACTCGGCGCTGCGGCCGGCGGGAATCTCCAGCTTGAGCAGGCGGCGCATGCGCGACAGGCCGTGCTCCAGCAGGGTTTCGTGCATCTCGACCGCGCCGAAGGCGTCGCTCGTCGCGCGCTCGACCGCGATCGGCGCCTTGCCGGCGTTCACCAGGGTGGCGTAGCCGACCAGCACGCGCGAGCCGGGCGGCGCGCTGCGGATCCAGGCGTCGTCGACGCGCAGGCCGTCGCAGGCGGCGGCATCGCCGGCGGCGAGCAGAAGGATCGCAATCCACGGGGTTGTACTTTTCATGCGGCGCGCTCCAGGACGCGGCGCAGATCGTCGACCAGCGCCTCCAGCTTGAACGGCGGCGACAGGTAGCCGGCGACCTGTCCCTGCGGGTCGACCAGCACCAGTGCGGCGGAGTGATCCAGAGTGTAGGTCTCGGGCGTGCCGCCGGGGACCTTGGCGTAGGCGACGCCGAGGGCGGCGCAGAGCTTGTCCAGCTCCGCCGCGGGGCCGGTCGCGCCGACGAAGGAGGGGCTGAAGTAGTGCACGTAGCTCGCGAGCCGCTCCGGCGTGTCGCGCTCCGGGTCCACACTCAGGAACAGCACGCGCAGCCGGTCGGCGACGGGACCGAGCCGGGTCTGCGCCGCCTTGAGCAGGCCCAGGGTGTTGGGGCAGACGTCCGGGCAGTGGGTGAAGCCGGCGAACACCACGGTCCAGCGGCCGGCGAGGTCGGCGCGGGTGAACGGCCGGCCGTCGTCGCGGGTCAGCGCGAACTCCCCCACCGGCCTGGGCTTGGCCAGCATCACGCCGGAGTGCAGCGTGGCCGCGGGCGGGGCGAACAGTCCGACGCGGGCCGCGAAAACGCCGGCCGCGACCGCGACGGCGGCAGCCAGGCCATACATGAGCACGCGCGGCAGCGCCACGAAGATCCCCAAGTTATCGTGCGTTTCGTTGCTGCGCCCGAGGGCGGCAACGCATACTAGTGGAACAAACCGCAATTATCCCACACCCGCCCATGCCTGCTGCACCGGAAACCGCGGTCCTGCGCACCGTACGCGACTTCGTGCGCTGGGGCGCGAGCGAGTTCGGGCGCGCCGGCCTGTTTTTCGGCCACGGTACCGACAACGCGCTGGACGAGTCGTATCACTTGGTCACGTGGGCGCTGAAGCTGCCGCACGAGCTGCCGGCGCCGTACCTCGACGCCCAGCTCACCGCGTCCGAGCGCAAGACCGTGCTCAAGCTCCTGCAGGCGCGGGTGCGGACGCGGCGCCCGGCGCCGTACCTGACCGGCGAGGCCTGGTTCGCCGGCCTGCCGTTCTTCGTCGACGAGCGCGTGCTGGTGCCGCGCTCGCCGGCCGCCGAGCTGATCGAGCAGCAGTTCCAGCCCTGGCTGGCCGGCTCGCCGCAGCGGATCCTGGACCTGTGCGCCGGCAGCGGCTGCATCGGCATCGCCTGCGCGGTCGCATTTCCGGACGCGCAGGTGGACCTGGCCGAGGTGGACGCCAAGGCCCTGCAGGTCTGCCGCCGCAACGTCGAGCGCCATCACCTGGGCGGGCGCGTGGAGGCGGTGAAAACGGACCTGTTCGCCGGCCTCAAGGGCCGGCGCTACGGCCTCATCGTCAGCAACCCCCCGTACGTGCCGACGCAGGAATGGAAGGAGTTGCCGGCCGAGTTCCGGCACGAGCCGCGCAAGGCGCTGGACGCCGGCGCGGACGGCATGGATATCGTCGCCCGCATCCTCAGGGACGCGCCGCGGCACCTGGAGGACGGCGGCCTGCTGGTGTGCGAGGTCGGCGGCTCGGTACCGCAGTTCGAGGCGCGCTTCCCGGAAATTCCTGTGGTGTGGCCGGAGTTCGAACGCGGCGGCGACGGCGTGTTCGCGATCTCGCGCGAGGATCTGCTGGCATGGCAGAGCAAGGTGAAGCATGTCGGGTAACACGCTGGGCCATCTGTTCTGCGTCACGAGCTTCGGCGAAAGCCACGGCCCCGGCATCGGCTGCGTGGTGGACGGCTGCCCGCCGGACCTGGAGCTGAGCGAGGCCGACATCCAGAAAGAGCTGGACCGCCGCAAGCCGGGCCAGTCGCGCTACGTCACGCAGCGCCGCGAGGACGATGCGGTCGAGATCCTGTCCGGGGTGTTCGAGGGACGCACCACCGGCACGCCGATCGCGCTGCTGATCCGCAACACCGACCAACGCTCGCGCGACTACGAGAAGATCAAGGAAGCGTTCCGCCCCAACCATGCGGACTACGCCTACATCCAGAAGTACGGCCGCCGCGACCACCGCGGCGGCGGCCGCGCCAGCGCGCGCGAGACCGCGGTGCGCGTGGCGGCCGGCGCCATCGCCAAGAAGTACCTGCGCGAGAAGCTGGGCGTCGAGGTGCGCGGCTACCTGGCGCAGATCGGACCGTACAAGCTGGAGCTGAAGGACTGGGACGCGGTGAGCCGGAACCCGTTCTTCTGCCCCGATCCCGCGCGCGTGGCGGAGCTGGAGGAGTACATCGACGCCATCCGCAAGGAAGGCGACTCCATCGGTGCGCGCGTGAACGTCGAGGCGAGCAACGTGCCGCCGGGCCTGGGCGAGCCGGTGTACGACCGCCTGGACGCCGAACTGGCGTACGCGCTGATGAGCATCAACGCGGTCAAGGCGGTGGAGATCGGCGACGGCTTCGCCGCGGTCGGGCAGAAGGGCAGCGAACATCGCGACGAGATGACGCCGCAGGGCTATCTCGCCAACCATTCCGGCGGCGTCGCCGGCGGCATCTCCACCGGCCAGGACATCCGGTGCTCGATCGCGCTCAAGCCCACCTCCAGCATCATCATTCCCGGCAGGAGCATCGACATCGACGGCAACGCCGCCGAGGTACGCACCACCGGCCGGCACGACCCCTGCGTCGGCATCCGCGCCACGCCCATCGCCGAGGCGATGGTCGCGCTGGTGCTGATGGACCACTACCTGCGCCAGCGCGCGCAGAACGCGGACGTAGTGCCGCCGACGCCGCGGATCCCGGCGCGCGCGCCCTGACCGCGCCCGTCCCGCGCGATGCACGTCTACGCCCGCCTTTCGGGCTTTTATTTCTTCTATTACGCGACGGTCGGCGCGTTCATGCCGTACTGGTCGCCGTACCTCGAAGCGCGCGGCTTTTCCGCGGCGCAGATGGGCGTGGCGTACGCGCTGATGGGGCTGACGCGCTCGGTCATGCCCATCGCCTGGGGCTGGTGGGCGGACGTCGGCGGCCGGCGCATGGCGCTGATCCGCGTCGCCGTGGCGATGTCGCTGGCGCTGTTCCTGTGCATCCCGTTCGCCTCGTCGCATGTCGCCATCGCCGGCCTGATGCTGGCCTACTCGCTGTTCTGGCACGCGCTGCTGCCGCAGTTCGAGGTGGTGGCGCTGCAACACCTCACGCAGGGAGGCGGCGACTACAGCCGCGTGCGCCTGTGGGGCTCGGTCGGCTTCGTCGCCGCGGTGCTGGGCCTGGGCCCGATCCTGGACTGGGCCGGCATCCTGCCGCTGCCGTGGCTGGTGGGCGTGTTCTTCGCGGCGATGGCGGTATCGAGCTGGATGGTGCCGGACCTCGGGCCGCGCCCGGCGCCTCATGGCACCGGCGCCTCGCTGTTCGTCGTGCTGCGGCGGCCGGAGGTGCTGGCGCTGCTCGCCGCCTGCCTGCTGTCGCAGCTCAGCTTCGCGCCGTACTACAACTTCTTCACGCTGTTCCTGGAGCGGCATCACCACACGCGCGGCACCGCCGGCCTGCTGTGGGCGCTGGCGGTGATCGCCGAAATCCTGCTGTTCCTGGTGATGGGGCGGCTGATCCGCCGCGTCGGCGCGCGCCGGCTGCTGGTGGCGGTGCTGGCGGCCACCGCGCTGCGCTGGCTGCTGACGCCGCTGGTGGTGGATTCGCTGCGAGTCCTGGTGCTGTTGCAGCTGTCGCATGCGCTGACCTTCGGCGCCTACCACTCGGTGGCGATGTACTACGTGCAGCGCTACTTCCCCGACTCCATGCAGGGACGCGGGCAGGCGATCTACAACGCGCTGGCGTACGGCGTCGGGGGCTCCATCGGCAGCCTCGGCGCCGGCTACATCTGGGAGGCCGTGTCGCCGGAGGCGGTGTTCTACGCCGCCGCCGCGGCTGCGGCGCTCGGCTGGTGGATCGCGTGGCGCCGATTGCCGCCCGAGACGCGAGGCAGTGGCGCCGCGGCGCTCGCGGCCCAGGCGGACTTGCGCTAGGTTGCGGCGAACCATTTTTTTGGGGGGCAGCGATATGGATGATCGGGTTCGGATCGAGACTGAGGGCGCGCTTGCGCGCGTGGTGCTGACGCGCGCGCAGGCGCACAACGGCGTGGATTTCGCCATGATCGACGCGCTGGTCGGCGCCGCCAAGGCGCTGCGCAAGGCGCGCGATCTGCGCGCGGCGATCCTGCACGGCGAGGGTCCGTCCTTCTGCGCCGGCCTGGATTTCAAGGGCGTGCTCGGCAAGCCGCTGAGCGCAGCAGTCGGGGTCGCGCAGCTCTACAAGCCCTGGCGCAACAAGTTCCAGGAGGTCAACCTGATCTGGCGCGAGCTGCCGGTGCCGGTGATCGCCGCGATCCACGGCAACTGCTTCGGCGCCGGCATCCAGCTCGCGCTGGGCGCCGACATCCGCATCGCGGCGCCGGACGCGCGCCTGTCGGTGATGGAGGCCAAGTGGGGGCTGGTGCCGGACATGGGCGGCGCGGCGCTGCTGCGCGAGCTGCTGCCCCTGGACATCGCAAAGGAACTGGTCATGACCGGGCGCATCCTGTCCGGCGCCGAGGCGCACGAGCTGGGCCTGGTCACGCACATTGCCGCCGACCCGCTGGCGGCCGCGCGCGAGCTGGCGGGAGAAATCGCCATGCGCTCGCCGGATGCCGTCGCCGCCGGCAAGTTCCTGTTGCAGGAGGCGTGGAGCGGCTCGGAATACGGGGCGCTGGCGGCCGAGCGCCGCTGGCAGCGGCGCGTGATCGGCCGCGAGAACCAGCGCATCGCCGTGGCCAACAACATGAAGAAGGAACGCCGGCCGTTCGGGCTGCGCCGGTTCTAAAGCCTGTCATGTAGTTGGCGATCGCGACCGGCAACTACATAACAGGCTCTCTCACGACACCAGGACGATGATGTCGCGCGCGTCCGCCGAAGTTTTCGCCAGCCGCTCCGCGTAGGCCAGCGCGCGTCCGTCCTCCAGCGTCGCCTGGACGCCTTCGAGGCTCGCCACCTGCGCCTGCACCGTGCGCGCCTGCACGTTGGAGATCGGCACGTAGCTCACGCGCCCGCTGGCGCGCAGCCAGGCGTGCTCGCGGCGGTTGCCCTGGTAGTGGCGGGCGCGTCCGCCGCCGTCGTCCACCGCCGCGCCCGGCTCCGGCTCGGTGCATACCAGCGTGATGCCCTCGTGCGGCAGGAACGGCAGCAGGAAGCCGATGGTGTCGGCCGCGCTGCCGATGCTCGCGACCACCGTCAGCGGGCCGCGTTCCTCCGCCTCGCGGTACTGGGCCATGGCTTCGCGCCCCAGCAGCGACTGGAAGTCGCCGATGACGGTAGGGTAGGGCCGCGGCCCGGTGCCCGGGCTCAGGGCCAGATACGTGGTTTCCAGGTTTGCGGCCCAGTACTGCAGGGCAGCCTCGCGCGGGTCGCCGCTGAGATGCACCGTGGCGTCGAGGGTTTCCACGTCGGCGCCGAGCAGCCGCAGCTGCGACACGAGGCCGACTTTCTCCAGCAGCTCGGTCGGGCGCAGGAACACGACGCAGTTCAGGCCGAAGCGCGCGGCGATGGTAGCCAGCGCCAGCGCGTGATCGTCGACGTCGTTGCCGGTGACGAGTTCGCGCTTGCCGAGCATGCGCGCCACCTGGGCATGCGCTACGGCGTTCTCGACCTCCGGCGACAGTTGCCTCACGTCTTCGCGCTTGAGGTAAAGGCCGGCGCGTTCGCCGATGACGCGCGCCCAGTGCCGGGCCGGGTACAGCGGCGTCGGCCGGCTCAGGACCGGCCCCAGCTCCTGCGCGATGCGGCCGAAGAATCCGGGTTCGGCGCGCAGCGCCAGGTACTGGCGCTCCAGCACCTCCAGCGCGCCGCCGGCCGTCTCCAGCGCGATGTCGGCGAAGCGCCGGCGCTCGCCGGTGTCGACCGCCGGCGGCTGCGCGGCCGCCCGCTCGTCGTCGAACAGGGGTGCCGCGCCGGCGACGTCCGCCCAAAGGCGGTGGACGGCGGGCCAGTCCAGCCGGTCGCGCACCGCCTGCGTGTCGCGCGCATGCCGTGCGGCCGCGGCGAATTCGTTGCGCAGGCCCAGCGACTTGTACACCTCGAAGCGCATCAGCCACAGGTCGGCGCGCTGCGGCTGGCTTTGCAGGTTATGCGTCAGGAGCTGGACGATCTCGTTGACGGCGCCGGGCGGGGCGCTGCCGAGGTCGTACTGCCGCACCTCCACCTGGCGGTCGGTAGCGACACGCGGCGGCGGCGCGTCCGGATGCAGCGCCGCGCGCGTGGAAGGCATCACCGGCTTCCACGGATCGTCCTCGTCCGTGGCGTCCGACGCGGGGGGCGCGGCCTGCGGCGGCGCCGTGGCGGGGGTTCCCGGCGACGCGCGTTCGTCCTCGGCGGCGGGAGCCGGCGCCAGCCGGCGGCGCGCACGCGAGCGGCTCAAAAGCAGGCCAGCGGAAAGCAACAGCATGGCGGCAACCCCGTACGACCACGAGGCGTAGTCCGCCAGCGACGGCTGTGCCTCCACCGCCGCTTCCGGCGTCGGCGGCGTCGCGGCCGGTGGCGGCGTCTCCGGCACGGCGGCGACGGCGGGTTCCGGCGCCGCTTCGGCCGTTGCGACCGCGGCCGGCGCGACGGCGGTTTCGGGTGGCGGCTCCGAGGAAACGGGTTCGGCGACGGTCGGGGTTTCAGGCGCCGGCGCCTGCGGCGCTTCGGCCGGTGTCGCTGCGGCGGGCTGGTCGGCGGGCGGCACGTCGGGGGCCGGTACCGTGGATGCGACGCCATCCACTGGCGGGTCCGCCGCCAGCATGCCGGCGACGTCCGCGGGCGCGGAGGCTTCCGAGCCTGTTCCGGCGTCCGCGGGCTCCGCGGCCGGCTCGGCGGACGGGTCGTTGGCGGCTTCCGCGGGCACCGGCACGGGCGCGGCGGCGGCAGGCAGTGCTGCGTCGGGCGCCGGGGCGACCGCGGCCGGTTCGGTCGGCGCGGGCGACGGCGTGCCGTCGCCGGCCGGGTCCGGCGGCGCTTCGCCCTCGGCGGGTGCCGCTTCGGTCGGCGGCGGTGGACCGAGGCCGAGCGGCGCGGTAATCGGCGCCAGGGCGGTTTCCAGCGCGGTCCCGGGGGCGGCGAGGGGGCCGAGACCGTAGCGGGCGAAGCGGCGGCCCAGTTCGCGGATGACGTCGGCGCCGGGCACTTCGAGCAGCGAGTCCTTCTTGAGCACGTCCGGCGAACCGCGGAACGCGCGCTCGTTGCTGCGATACAGGCCCTGCACCAGGTACGACAGCGGCAGGCAGTCGCGCCAGGGCCGCAGGCTCGCCGCGATGCGCCGCAGGCTCTCGCCGCGCGCCACCGGACCGTAGCGGTTTTCGTCGGGATCGAACGCCGGCGGCGGGCCGGATTGCGCATCCTCGTCGGCGGGCTTGCAGATCCTGGGCGGCGCCTGGACCGTCTGCAGCGCCGGGGCGGCCGGCCCGGCGACGGTCGCGGGCGTGGGGTTGGGCGGCAGGTCCACCAGGACGGTGTAGTCGCGCCGCACCGCCAGGGAAGGACCGGCGACCTCCACGGTGAAGTTCAGGATCGGCTCGCGCAGCGGCGCGCGGCTGCTCAGCACCACGTAGAGCCCGCCGGCGGTGTCGGCCGACAGCTCGGCCATCACGCCGAGCGTGCCGTCGGCATCCGGCTTGACCCCATGTACGCGCACTTGCAGCGCTTCCGGGTCCTCGCCTTCGGCCTGCACCGTCAGCATCGCGCGCAGCGGCTGGTCGAGAACCGAATCGACCTGCACCTCGCCCAGCGACAGCGGCCACGCCGGTGCGCAGGCCGCGGCGAGCGCGAAGGCGGCAGCCGCCGCCAACCCGCAGCGCGGGCGGCGCGGTTCGGCGGTCGATTTTGAGCGGGCGGTCCCGCGGCAATGCACGTTACAAATGGCGTCGTCGCCCATTTCCGTTCCGGCCGGCGCCGATCCGCTGCGGGATCGGCCCGGAATCGGCAGTGTAACGTGCCGGCGCGCGGGAAGTCGGGTTCAGCCGCCGTATTCGAACACCACTCCGGCTATCGTTTCGCGTACCGTCAGCCCGCGCAGGTGCGACGCCAGGATCGCCAGAGCCTGGGCCGATTCGAGCCGCGCGGGCGCGCCGGCGGGCGCCGGGTCCGCCAGGCCGAGGGCGGTTTCCAGCAGTTCGCCGTCGGGCCGCGGGCGGATGACGGTCAGCACCGCCACCGGCAGTCCGGGGCGGCACGCCTGCAGGCGCCGTGCCCAGCCGAGGTGCTCCGCCGCCTCGGCGCTGCGGTCGTTGACGACCAGCACGCCGGAGCAGGCGCGTGCGAGCCGCTCGTCGACACCGGCCAGGCTCGCGGCCGGGATCGGCGGCGAGCGTTGCCGCAGGCGCGACGACCAGTCCTGCGCGGCGGCGCCGGGTCCGAGCACGAGCAGGCCGCTCGACGGCTTCATGCGGCTCTCCGCAGGTCCGTCTCCAGCGGATGGCCGAGGATGGCGTGGCGCGTCTGCGCGTCGAGGTTCAGGGTGCAGGCGACGGACAGCACCGCGCCGATGCGCCGCGGCGGGCCGAAGCGGTGCAGAACCAGGCCGGCGTTGCGCAGCAGGCGCTCCACGGCGGCGCTCACCACCATCACGTATTGGCCGATGCCGTTGTCCGCGCCGAACTGGATCGTGGCGCGGATCATCTCGCGCGCGACCGCGTTGAAGCCGAAGTGCGCCCGGCCGGCGTCGGCGTCGACGGCGAAGCGGCTGATCTCCCACACGTCGGGCGTGCGCGGCGCGGCCTGGCCGTGCAGCAGCGGCGCGAAGGCGGCGACGTCGGCCATCATGTAGGGCAGCGTGGTCGGCCGCAGGCGCCAGCCGCCCAGCGTGCGCCCGCCCGGCAGCTCGGCGGCGACGATGTAGAGGGTGTGCAGGTCGTCGAATTCGTCTTTCTCGACGCCGTCCTGCGCCTTGACGTCCCAGCCGAGCCGTTCGTGAAAGACGCGGTAGCGCAGCCGGAACATCGGCGGAGCGTAGTGGCGGGCGAAGGCGGCATCGCGCAGCGTGCCGGTTACGATCTGGTGCATGTCGGTTCTCCAGCGCCTGTTTGGACGTGGAGATAGCAGACCGCAGCGGCGCCGCCGGCGAACCTGTCAGTTCTTACAGCGGCGGTCGCGGGCGATTGCGTCAACGACAGCGCGGCCTGTCGGGGCGGCCATAACGCGAGGGCGGAGCCTGCGCGACGATGCAAGCGCGTGCCGGCCCGGCGCCGCGAGACTGGCGAGGCGCCTGCGCCGGCGGTCCGGGCCGCGCTATCCTTGCGGCAAAGACCATGATCGGCGCATGGCGGCGCGCGGCGCCGCCTGCGCCGCGCGCATCCCGATTCCCACCTTGAAGGCGAGAGTTCCATGACGTCGCGCTATCCAAACCTGCTGCGCCCGCTCGACCTGGGCTTCACCACGCTCAAGAACCGCGTGCTGATGGGCTCGATGCACACCGGTCTGGAAGACCGCAAAAAGCACTTCCCGCGCCTGGCGGCGTACTTTGCCGAGCGTGCGCGCGGCGACGTCGGCCTGATCGTCACCGGCGGGTTCGCGCCCAACATCGAGGGCTGGCTGTCGCCGCTGGGCTCGCGCCTGTCCACCCGTTCGTCGGCGCACGCGCACCGCGTCATCACCGACGCCGTGCACGCGGAAGGCGGCAAGATCGCGCTGCAAATCCTGCACGCCGGCCGCTACGGCTACCAGCCGTTGTCGGTCGCGCCCTCGCGCATCAAGAGCCCGATCACGCCGTTCACGCCGCGCGAGCTGGGCGCCACCGGCGTCGAGCGCCAGATCCGGGCCTTCGTGCGCTGCGGCCGGCTCGCGCGCGAGGCCGGCTACGACGGCGTGG
>JACPFV010000040.1 GCA_016182805.1 Gammaproteobacteria bacterium | reverse complement strand
CACAGGGGGGTCAACCCCGACGAGGTGGTGGCGATCGGCGCGGCGGTCCAGGGCGGCGTGCTCAAGGGCGACGTCAAGGACATGCTGCTGCTCGACGTGACCCCGCTGTCGCTGGGCATCGAGACGCTGGGCGGCAAGATGACCAAGCTGATCGAGAAGAACACGACGATTCCGACCAAGAAGTCGGAGTCGTTCACGACCGCGGACGACAGCCAGACCGCGGTCACGATCCAGGTCTATCAGGGCGAGCGCGAGGTCGCGTCCGCCAACAAGCTGCTCGGCAGGTTCGACCTGGCCGACATCCCGCCGGCGCCGCGCGGCGTGCCGCAGATCGAGGTCACGTTCGACATCGACGCCAACGGCATCCTGCACGTCACCGCCAAGGACAAGGCCACCGGCAAGCAGCAGTCCATCCGCATCACGGCCAGCTCCGGTCTCACCGAGGAAGAGATCAAGAAGATGGTCCGCGACGCCGAAGCGCACGCCGAGGAAGACAAGAAGTTCAACGAGCTGATCGTGGCGCGCAACCAGGCGGATCACATGATCCACGCCGTGGAGAAGTCGCTCAAGGATCTGGCTGCGGAAGTCCAGGAGGACGAGAAGAAGAAGATCGAGGAGGCGGTCAAGGATCTGCGCGAGGTGCTCAAGGGCGACGACAAGGACACGATCGAAGCCAAGACCCGCGCGCTGGCTGAGGCTTCCGCGACCATCGCCGAGCGCGCCTACAAGAAGGCCTCGGCGCAGGCCGGCGGCGGCGCGGAAGAGCCCAAGGCGGAGGCCGGCGCCAAGAAGGAAGACGTGGTGGATGCGGAGTTCACGGAAGTGAAGGACAAGAAAGGTTAATGCGTCGCTTGCGCGACGCACTAACTCGCCGGATTCAAGCGGACACCCTTCGGGTGCCGCTTGATCCGGCGGTTTTCTTCTGAAGGAGACCCGTGTCCAAGCGTGACTACTACGAGGTGCTCGGCGTCGCCAAGGATGCCGGCGACGACGACCTCAAGAAGGCCTACCGCCGGCTGGCGATGAAGTTTCACCCGGACCGCAACCCGGGCGATCGGACCTGCGAGGAGAAGTTCAAGGAGGCCAACGAGGCGTACGAGGTGCTGACCGACGCGCAGAAGCGCGCGGTCTACGACAAGTACGGACACGAGGGCTTGCAGCGCGGCGGCATGGGGCCGGGCGCCGGCGACTTCGGCGGCGGCTTCTCCGATCTGTTCGGCGACATCTTCGCGGACATCTTCGGCGGCCAGCGCGGCGGGCCGCGGCGCGGTTCCGACCTGCGCTACGTGATGGAGATCTCGCTGGAGCAGGCGGCGTTCGGCACCACCGAGCGCATCCGCATCCCCAAGCTGGAAACCTGCGGGGAATGCGAAGGCCACGGCACCGCCGCCGGCAAGGCGCCGGCGACGTGCCCCACCTGCCGCGGCGCCGGCCAGGTGCGCATGCAGCAGGGCTTCTTCACACTGCAGCAGACCTGCCCGCACTGCCGCCGGCGCGGCGTCGTCATCACCGACCCGTGCAAGGCCTGCCGCGGCGCCGGGCGCGTGCGCAAGGAAAAGACGCTGGAGGTCAAGATTCCGGCCGGCGTGGACACCGGCGACCGCATCCGCCTCACCGGCGAGGGCGAGCCGGGCGAGCGCGGCGCGCCGCCGGGCGACCTCTATGTGCAGATCGCCGTGAAGCCGCACTCGTTCTTCGAGCGCGACGGCAACGACCTGGTGTGCAGCGTGCCGATCGGCATCGTCACTGCCGCGCTCGGTGGCGAGCTGGAGATCCCGACGCTGGACGACAAGGTCGCGTTGCAGATTCCGGAAGCCACGCAGACCGGCAAGGTGTTCCGCCTGCGCGGCAAGGGTGTCGCCTCGGTGCGCGGCGGCCCGCGCGGCGACCTTCTGTGCCAGGTGATCGTGGAGACGCCGGTGCACCTGAGCAAGAAGCAGAAGGAACTGCTGCGACAGTTCGGCGAGTCCTTGGACAAGAGCGGCGAAAAGCACAATCCCGAGACGGCGTCCTGGCTCGACAAGGCGCGCAAGTTCATCGAGCAGCATCTGAAGGCGTAGCGCGGGGTCGGGCGCGGTCCGCGCGTGATAACTTAAGTGCTTTCCTCGAGGCTCCCGCGCATGTCCGCTCCCCGCATCGCCATCCACGGCGCCACCGGCAAGATGGGCCGCGCCGTCATCCAGGCCGTTCTCGCCTCCGGCCAGGCGAGCCTGGGCGCGGCGATCGACCGCGTCGGCAATCCGGAAGTCGGCCTGGACGCCGGCAGCCTGGCCGGCGCGCCCGGCACCGGCGTGAAAGTCGCCGACCGGCTTGCGGCGGCGTTGCCCCAGTTCGACGTGCTGGTCGACTTCAGTCGGCCGGAGGGCACGCTCGCCGCCCTTGAGGTCTGCCGGCGCAGCGGCAAGGCCATGGTCGTCGGCACCACCGGCTTCACGCCGGAGCAGAAGTCCCTCGTCGAGTCCGCCGGCAAGGACATCCCGATCTGCATGGCCGCCAATTTCAGCATCGGCGTCAACGTCTGCCTGAAGCTGCTGGACCTGGCCGCGCGCGCCTTCGGCGACACCGTGGACGTGGAGATCGTCGAGGCGCACCACCGGCACAAGGTGGACGCGCCCTCCGGCACCGCCCTGGCGATGGGCGAGGCGGTGGCGCGCGCGCTCGACCGCCGGCTCAAGGACGTGGCGGTGTACGGCCGCGAAGGCCACACCGGCGCGCGCGAGCGCAAGACCATCGGCTTCGCCACCGTGCGCGGCGGCGACGTGGTCGGCGACCACACGGTGATGTTCCTGGGCGACGGCGAGCGCGTGGAGATCGCGCACAAAGCGTCCAGCCGCCTCAACTTCGCTCAGGGCGCCGTGCGCGCCGCCGCTTGGCTGCACGGCCGCGAGCCCGGCTTCTATTCGATGGCCGACGTGCTCGGCCTTTCGGCGCGCCCTGGCGGCGGGCGCGAAGACTGAGACGCTGCCGCCGGCCTTGAGCGAGCCGTCCCGGCCCCGGACCGAGAAAGGGCGGGGCGCATCCTCCAATCCGGAGGGACGCTTCGAGAGCCGCACGCGCGCGGCGGTCGACGACGGCTGGGGCGCGCTCGACGAGGAGCTGCCGCCGCTGCAGACGGTGGTGCAGCCGGAGCGGGCGCGGACCGTTATCGCGCGCAACGACTCGCCGGACATCCCGTTCGAGCAGTCGATCAACCCGTACCGCGGCTGCGAGCACGGCTGCGTGTACTGCTACGCGCGGCCGGCGCACGCCTACATGAACCTTTCGCCGGGGCTCGATTTCGAGACGCGGCTGTTCTTCAAGGAGAACGCCGCGGCCCTGCTGGAGCAGGAGCTGCGCCGGCCCGGCTACCGCTGCTCCATGATCGCGCTGGGCGCGAACACCGATCCGTACCAGCCGATCGAGCGTCGCTACCGTGTGACCCGCGACGTGCTGGAGGTGCTGGACCGCTACAACCATCCGGTCGGCATCGTGACCAAGGGCGCCGCCCCGATCGCGCGCGACATCCCGCTGCTGGCCGGCATGGCCGCGCGCCGGCTCGCCAGCGTGTTCGTCAGCGTCACAACCCTGAGCGACGAGTTGAAGCGCACGCTGGAGCCGCGCGCCGCCGGGCCGGCGACGCGCCTGCGTGCGATCCGCGAGCTGGCCGGGGCCGGGGTGCCGGTGGGCGTGCTGGTGGCGCCGGTAATCCCGTTCGTGAACGACGCCGAGATCGAGGCGATCCTGGAGGCGGCCGCGGCGGCGGGCGACCAGATGGCCTTGTTCTAACGCGCCTTGCGCGCCGCGTGCTGCGCGCGGCTGCGCGCCGGCGGCATGCCCATCCAGGCACGGATGTCGTGCGCGTTGTGCCGCACCACGCGCCGGCCCTGCCGGATCGCCTCGCCGGCGCGGTGGAAGTCCATCAGGGCGAAATCCTCCAGCGTCGGCACCAGCGTCACCTCGGCCGGGTCGCCGGCCATGCGGCTGCGCGTGACGCGGTCCTGCATGATGTTGACGCTGGCGGCCATTACGTCGAAGAAGCTGGGGCTTTCGCCCTCGGCGGCGGAGAAGTAGTCGGCGACGCGGCGCCACACGCTGCGCTCCTCGTTGCTGCGCGACTCGCGCTCCGCCTCCTGCCGGCTGGAGCGCGACAGGTGCGCGCCGACCAGTTGCGCGTTGAGGTTGACCGCGATCACCACGTCGGCGCCCAGCGCGCGGCAGGGCGACACCGGCACCGGGTTCACCAGGCCGCCGTCGAGCATCCAGCGGCCGCCGAACTTGACCGGCGAGAACAGGCCGGGCATGGCGCAGGACGCGCGCGCCGCCTCCAGCACCGGGCCGCGCGCGATCCACACTTCGCGCCCGGTGCGCATCTCGGTTGTGACGCTGACGAAGCGTTGCCCGAGATCCTCGATGTTCGGATTGCGGTGGCGCTCCAGGAAGAAGCCGAACAGCTTCTCGCCCTTCACCACGCCGCCGGAGAAGGTGATGTCCATGAGGCCGAAGACGTCGCGGGCGGTGAGCTTCTGCACCCAGTCGGCGAATTCCGCCAACTGCCCAGCGACGTAGACCGCGCCGACCAGGGCGCCGATCGAGGTGCCGGCGACGACGTGCGGGCGGATGCCCATGCGCTCCAGTTCCAGGATCACGCCGATGTGCGCCCAGCCGCGCGCCGAGCCGCTGCCCAGCGCCAAGCCCACGACCGGTTCCTTGCCGCCCGCTTCCATGCACGCTCCCTTGCGGATGCGCAAGACCGAGGGGATTCTAAATTGGGCAGGAACGAAAAAGCCCGCCTATGGCGGGCTTATTCGTTTCGTTGGCGCTCCCACCCGGATTCGAACCGGGGTTTAAGCCTTGAGAGGGCTCCGTCCTAGGCCTCTAGACGATGGGAGCGTGTTTTGAGGCGGCGCAAGGGCGCGTATTATACGCCCGCATTTCGCGCCTACAAGCGCTTTTTCCTCAACAACAAACGCAGGATTCCGCCATCGAACCCCTACGCATTCCGCGGGCCGAGCACAACATCTCGCGCTCCGACATCTCGCCCGCGACGCTGAAAGTCTTGTACACGTTGAAGGACGCCGGCTACGAGGCCTACATAGTCGGCGGCGGCGTGCGCGACCTGCTGGCCGGCCTGCATCCCAAGGACTTCGACGTCGCCACCAACGCGCGGCCGGAGGAGGTCAAGCGCCTGTTCCGCTCCTGCCGCCTGGTCGGGCGGCGCTTCCTGATCGCCCACGTGCGCTTCGGCGACGAGATCGTCGAAGTGACCACATTCCGCGGCCCGATCGGCGATTCGCACGACCGCGACGAGACCGGGCGCATCCTGTCGGACAACGTCTACGGCTCGCTGGAGGAGGACGCGTTCCGGCGCGACTTCACCATCAACGGCCTCTACTACGACATCCGCGACTTTTCGATCGTGGACTACGTCGGCGGCATGGAGGACATGAGACGGCGGACGCTGCGCCTGATCGGCGACCCCGAGCTGCGCTACCGCGAGGACCCGGTGCGCATGCTGCGCGCCATCCGCATCGGCAACAAGATGGATTTCCGGCTCGACCCGGCTTCGGCCGAGCCGGTCAAGCGGCTGGCGCACCTGCTGCGCGAGATCCCGCCGGCGCGGCTGTTCGACGAGGTGCTCAAACTGCTGCTCAGCAAGGACGCGGTGGAAAACTTCCGCGCCCTGCACTGGTTCGGGCTGTGGGACGAGCTGTTCCCGGACCTCGGCGCGCATCACGAGATCGCGCCGGAGCAGACGCGCGCCTTCGTCGAGGCGGCGCTCGCCAACACCGCGGAACGGGTGCAGCAGGACCAGCCGGTCAGCCCCTCGTTCCTGTTCGCGGCCCTGCTGTGGGCGCCGGTCCGGGCCCGCGCGGAGGATCTGGCGCGCGGCGAGGACCATCCTTCGTTCGTGGCGCTGGCGCAGGCGTCCGAGGAAGTGATGGCGCGGCAGGGCCTGCGCGTTGCGATCCCCAAGCGATTCTCGATGCCGGCGAAGGAAATCTGGACGCTCCAGCCGCGCCTGGAGCAGCCGCGCGGCAACCGGCCGCAGCGGCTGCTGACCCATCCGCGCTTCCGCGCCGGCTACGACTTCCTGCTGCTGCGCGCGCAAGGCGGCGAGCCGGTGCAGGCGCAGGCCGAGTGGTGGACGCAGGCGCAGGCGGGTGCGATGGCGCCGCTGCCCGCGGCGGCGGCGGGGGTGGTCGCGGAAGAAGCCCCGCGCAAGCGGCGCCGCCGGCGGCGCCGGCGCGGCGGCGGAGCGGTCCCGCAAGCCGAGTGATGGTCCGCGCCTACGTCGGCCTGGGCGCCAATCTGGGCGATCCGCCCGCGCAGTTGCGTGCGGCCCTGGAATGGATGGCGCGCGATCCGGCAATCGGCCTGGTCGCGCGGTCGTCGTTCTACCGCAGCGCGCCACTGGGCCCGGCCGGGCAGTCCGACTACTGCAATGCGGTGTGCGCGGTGGACACGGAGCTGGCGCCGGAGACGCTGCTGGACCGGCTGCACGCCATCGAGTCCGGGCTGGGCCGCGACCGCTCCGGGCCGCGCTGGGGGCCGCGCGCGCTGGACCTGGACCTGCTGCTCTACGGCGACTGCCGGATCGACACGCCGCGCCTGCATCTGCCGCATCCGGAGATGGCGCGGCGCAACTTCGTGCTGGCGCCGCTGGCCGAGATCGCGCCGGACGTCGAAGTCCCCGGCCACGGCCGCGCCGCGGAGCTGGCCCGGCGCATCGGCCGCGAAGGCCTTGCGCTTTGGGAAGGCGGAACGCCTTTGCTATAGTCCCGCGCCCGCAAACTACGGAACGCCGCCGTGGAAACTGCAAAGCCGGTCAACGTCGCGGAGCTGCGCCGGATGCGCGAGGCCGGCGAAAAGATCGCCTGCCTTACCTGTTACGACGCCAGTTTCGCGCTGATCGAGGATCGCGCCGGCGTCGACCTGATCCTGGTCGGCGACTCGCTGGGCATGGTTCTGCACGGCGGCACGACGACGACGCCGGTCACGGTGGACCAGATCGTGTACCACTCGCGCTGCGTCGCCCCGCACCTGAAGCGCGCCTTCCTGGTCGCGGACATGCCGTTCCTGTCCTTCGCCACCCTGGACCGCGCGCTCGATTCCGCGCAGCGCATGATGCAGGAGGGCGGCGCCAAGATGGTCAAGCTGGAAGGCGGGCGCGAGCAGGCCAGCATCGTCGAGTACCTTGCCGTGCGCGGCGTGCCGGTGTGCGCGCACCTCGGCTTGCAGCCGCAGTTCATCCACAAGATGGGCGCGTTCAAGGTGCAGGGCCGCGAGGAAGCCGCGGCGGACGCGATGGCGCACGACGCCAAGGTTCTGGCCGAGGCCGGCGCCGACCTGCTGCTGCTGGAATGCGTGCCCGCGGCGCTGGGCCGGCGCATCGCCGAGCAGTCGCCGGTGCCGGTCATCGGCATCGGCGCCGGGCACGACGTCGACGGCCAGATCCTGGTCTTGCACGACATCCTCAATATCTCGCCGACGGTGAGGCTCGGCCGCCGCCCGCGCTTCGTCAAGAACTACATGCAGGGTGCGCCGGACATCGAGTCCGCCATTCGCGCCTACGTGCAGGAAGTCAAAGGCGGCGCGTATCCGGCGCCGGAGCACTGTTTCTAGCTGACGGCATGATTACGGTTCATACGATCGCGGAGCTGCGAGCGCAGATCGCCGCCTGGCGCAGGGCCGGCGAGCGCATCGCCTTCGTCCCGACCATGGGCAACCTGCACCGCGGGCATCTGGAACTGGTGCGCCGCGCGCGCGAGCGGGCCGGGCGGGTGGTGGCGAGCGTTTTCGTCAATCCCTTGCAGTTCGGTCCCAACGAGGACTTCGAGCGCTACCCGCGCACCCTGGCGCAGGACCGGGCCGGGCTGGAGCAGGCGCAGTGCGACCTGCTGTTCGCGCCCACTGCGCGGGAAATCTACCCGCGCGGCATGGACGGCCTGACCCGGATCGGCGTGCCGGGCATCTCGACGGTTCTGTGCGGCGAGTTCCGGCCGGGGCACTTCGACGGCGTCGCCACCGTGGTGGCGATCCTGTTCAACCTGGTGCAGCCGGACGCGGCCCTGTTCGGCGAGAAGGACTACCAGCAACTGCTCGTGATCCGGCGCATGACGGCCGACTTGCATCTGCCGGTCGAGATCGTGGGGGTGCCGACGCAGCGCGACGCCGACGGCCTGGCGCTGTCCTCGCGCAACCAGTACCTGAGCGCAGACGAGCGCCCGAAGGCGGCCCTGATCCATCGCACGATGCAGGACGTCGCCGCCGAGCTGCGCCGCGGCAATCGGGATTACCGCGGTTTGCGGGAGCAAGCCGCCGCGGCGCTCGCCGCCGCCGGGTTCCGGCCGCAGTACTTTGAGATCCGCACGCCGGGGCTGGATTCGCCGAAACCAGAAGAAAAAGAATGGGTTGTGCTGGTGGCGGCGTACCTGGGCAATACCCGCCTGATTGACAACCTGCGGGTTTCGTCATGAGGTTTTGTTGCTGCGCAAAACTGGGCTAAAATTGCGCCGTTGTCTCGTGCCTTTGGTCACGATTCACGGGCGTATGTCTTAGTGGGCCGCCCGATCTCGAACGACCCCTCGGTGCCGGGTGCATGCCTTGGTGGGCCGCCCGATCGCCGGCAATAACAGGATTACGCCATGCAGTTGACCTTGCTCAAATCGAAGCTTCATCGCGGCCGCGTCACCCACTCCGAGCTGGATTACGACGGCTCCTGCGCGATCGACACCAAGCTCCTGGATGCCGCCGGCATCCTCGAGTTCGAGCAGATCCAGATCTACAACATCACCAACGGCGAGCGCTTTACCACGTACGCGATCAAGGCCGAGCCGGGCTCCGGCATCATCTCGGTCAACGGCGCCGCCGCGCACAAGGCGCGGGTCGGGGACCGGGTCATCATCGCCACCTACAGCCAGATGAGCGAGGCGCAGGCGCGGGTGTACAAGCCGCGGCTGGTGTATCTCAACGACGAGAACCGGATCGTCCGGACGGCGAACATCATTCCGGTGCAGGCCGCCTAGCGGCGCCCCGGCGTGCCGTGGCCATCCATGGCCACGAGGTTCAAAGAGAGGGGGCGGCGCGAGCGGCCCCCTTTTCGTATAGGCCGCGAGGCAACGCCGCTGGCGGAACTTTCGTCGGACGGTCTAGTCTGCCTGTCACGCCCGTCGGAAAAGAAGAATCCGTGTCCAAACTGACTCAGAGCCCGGCCTGGCAGGCGCTGCGCGAGCACGCGTCGCAACTGGGCACCACCGCGATCGCGGACTTGTTCGCGCAGCAGCCGGACCGCGCGGATCGCTTTACCGCCGACGCCACCGGCCTGCACCTGGACTACGCGAAGCAGCGCGCGACGCCGCGCACCCTCGAACTGCTGCTGGCGCTGGCGCGGCAGCAGGGCCTGGAGCGCTGGATCGCGGCCCTGTTCGGCGGCGAGCCGGTCAACAGCACGGAGCGGCGCGCCGCGCTGCACATGGCGCTGCGAAACGTGTCCGGCCGTCCGATGACGGTGGACGGGCGCAACGCGATGCCGGAGGTCGACGCGGTGCTGGACCGCGTCTGCGCCTTCGCGGAAGCGCTGCGCGGCGGCGCCTGGCGCGGGCAGGGCGGCGCCCGCATCGCCGACATCGTCAACCTCGGCATCGGCGGCTCCGATCTCGGCCCGCGCATGGTTTGCGAGGCCCTGCAGGAATTCGCCGACGGGCCGCGCACGCACTTCGTTTCCAACGTCGACGGCGCGCAGATCGCGGCGGTGCTGGCGCGGCTCAAGCCGGAGTCGACCCTGTTCGTCGTAACCTCCAAGACCTTCACCACGCAGGAAACGATGGCCAACGCCCGCTCGGCGCGCGCTTGGCTGGTCGCGTCTCTGGGCGAGGCCGCGGTGGCGCGGCATTTCGCCGCCGTCTCGGCCAACGTCGCGGAGGCGGAGAAGTTCGGCATCCCGCCCGCCAACGTGTTCGGGTTCTGGGACTGGGTCGGCGGGCGCTATTCCCTGTGGTCGGCGGTCGGCCTTTGCATCGTGGTGGCGCTGGGACCGGCGCGCTTCCGCGAGCTGCTGGGCGGGGCGCACGCCATGGACGAGCACTTCCGCAGCGCCCCCTGGGAGCGCAACCTCCCGGTGCTGATGGGCCTGCTGTCGGTCTGGAACCTGAATTTCCTCGGCTGCGCCAGCCAGGTGGTGGCGCCGTATGCGCAGTTCATGGAGCACTTCATCGCCTGGCTCCAGCAACTGGAGCTGGAGTCCAACGGCAAGGGCGTGGACCGCGATGGTCAGCCGGTGGACTACGGCACCGCGCCGGCGCTGTGGGGCGACGTCGGCACCAACGCCCAGCATGCCTTCTTCCAGATGTTGCACCAGGGGCCGGCGGCGCACGCGGTGGACTTCATCCTGCCGGTGCGGCCGGGGCACGCGCTGGCGGAGCAGCACGAGATACTGGTCGCGCACTGCCTGGCGCAGAGCGCCGCGATGATGAGCGGCGCGCGCGCCGAGCCGCACCGGACCTGTCCGGGCAACCGCCCCAGCAACGTGCTGCTGCTGCCGCGCCTGGACCCGTTCCACCTTGGCGCGCTGCTGGCGTTGTACGAGCACCGCACCTTCGTTCAGAGCGTGGTCTGGAACATCAACCCCTTCGACCAATGGGGCGTGGAACTGGGCAAGCGCATTGCCCAAAGCGTGCTGGCCGCCCTGCAGGGCGGCTCGGCGGAGGCGCTCGACCCGGCCACGCGCCGCCTTGTGACGAAGGTCCGCGGGATGCGGCTGGGGTCGGCGTAGAATCGCCGTTCCCGGGAAAACGGAGAAAAACCATGGCGCTTCGTGCTCTCGTCTGCGGATTCCTGTCGACGGCGCTGGTATGCGCCACGTTGCCGGCGCGCGCGGAAATGATCGGCTCCTCGCAGATCCTGGCTTCGGAAAGCCGCACCGCCCAACTCGATCGAGTGCAGGCCTTCCTGGCGCGCGATGAGGTCAAGCGCCAGATGGAAAGCCTGGGCGTCGACCCGGCGCGCGCCGCCGAGCGCGTGGCCGCGCTGACCGATTCCGAGCTTCAGCAGCTGGCGCGCACGATCCAGGACCAGCCCGCCGGCGGCGACGGCGCGGGGCTGCTGGTCGTGGTGTTCCTGATCGTGATCCTGCTCGAGCTGCTGGGCGCCATCGACATCTTCAAGAAGATTTGAGGCTTCCGGCCGTCGCCCTGACGCTGGCGCTTGCCGCCTGCGCGACGGGGCCCTCCATCCGCCAGGCGTCGCCGCCGCTCGACTTCGTCGAGCTGGCGGCGACGCCGTTCTTTGCGCAGGAGCGGCACCAATGCGGGCCGGCGGCGCTGGCGATGGTGCTGGCGGCGGACGGCGCCGACGTCACCCCGGACCGCCTGGTCGACGCCGTTTACCTGCCGGAGCGCGAAGGCAGCGTGCAGGCCGAGCTGATCGCCGCCGCGCGCCGCCACGGCCGCGTGCCGTACGTGTTGCAGCCGCAGCTCGCGGACCTGTTGCGCGAGGTCGCCGCCGGAAATCCCGTGCTGGTGTTGCAGAACCTGGGCCTGGGCGCCTGGCCGCTGTGGCATTACGCGGTGGCGATCGGCTACGACGCGCAGTCCGACACCGTGCTGCTTCGCTCCGGCACCGAGAAGCGCAAGGTCAGCCGGGCGACCGACTTCCGCCGCAGCTGGGGTCTGGCCGGCAACTGGGCGATGGTGGTGACGCCGCCGCAGCGCCTGCCGGCGACGGCGCAGGCCGGGCGCTGGCTGGAAGCGGCCGGCGCCTTCGAGCAACTGGGACAGGCGCCGCTGGCCGCGGCGGCCTACGCGGCGGCGGCGGCGCGCTGGCCGGACCAGGCGTTGGCCTGGCAGCTCCTGGGCAACGCGCGTTACGCGCAGCAGGACCTGCCGGGGGCGGCGGAGGCTCTGCGCCATGCGCTGCGCATCGAGCCTTCCGCGGCCGCGCACAACAACCTGGCGCACGTGCTGCTGGAGCGCGGCTGCCGCTTGCAGGCGCAGCAGGAGATCGAACGGGCCTCGGCGCTGCCGGCGCCGGAAGCGCAGCGCGCGGCCATCGCGCGCACGCGCGCGGCGATAGAAAACTACGCCGGCCCGGTGCGGGCCGACTGGGGCCGCTGAGCGAACCGCGTCAATTCACCGCGGCGCCCGGCGCCACGGCGGTCTTGGCGGCGGTTTTCTGCAGCGGATTGACCCAGATCACGACATGCCCGTTGCGCCGGGCATCGCGCGAAACTTGATGCATCTTCGCGCAGTCCACCTTCGCGCAATAGGCATCGCTTTCGGCGACCGTCGAGCTTGCGCCGGTCGACGCGCAGCCCGGCAGGATCAGCAGCGCTACCGCCAACATCAACAAAAGGGTCTTTTTCATGGCGACCCTCCTCGCAGTGCCAGAGGACCGACCGAGCGAGCTTCGAGTCAGTTCCACCCTGCCGTCCCTGGCGAGACGGCAGATGCTGTCGGAAAGCCCGGCCCGGCCATCCATGTCCGGGCGTTCGGGCGTTCCGCGGCCAGTGGCCGCGAAGCGAACACCCTCACCCGGACCGATCCGATTATAGGCCTGCCGCGTCCGTGCGGCGGGCGCCGGCCCGCTGCCGCTCCAGCGCCCAGCAAACGTGCTCGCGCACCAGCTCGCCGGGGTGGTCGAGCCGGGATTCCAGCGCGCGGATCGCGGCCTCGTCCGGCGGCGCGTTGCCCAGCGCCACGGCGAGGTTGCGCAGCCAGCGCTCGTAGCCGGCGCGGCGCAGGGCCATGCCCTCGGTGCGCGCCAGCCACTCGGCTTCGCTCCAAGCGAACAGCTCGACCAGCCGGGCGCGGTCCAGGGCGTGGCGCGGCGCGAAGTCGGGCTCCTCGGTCAGGCGCGCGTAGCGGTTCCAGGGGCACACGAGCTGGCAGTCGTCGCAGCCGAAGATGCGATTGCCCATCAGCGGCCTCAGTTGGAGCGGGATCGGGCCCTGGTGCTCGATCGTGAGGTAGGAGATGCAGCGGCGCGCATCCAGGCGGTACGGGCCGGTGAAGGCCCCGGTCGGGCAGACGTCGAGGCAGGCGCGGCAGCTGCCGCAGTGGTTGGCCGCGGCCGGTCCGTCGTCGGGCGGCAGCGGCAGGTCGGTGTAGATCTCGCCCAGGAAGAACCACGAACCGGCGTTGCGGTTGAGCAGCAGGGTGTTCTTGCCGATCCAGCCCAGGCGGGCGTTGCGCGCCAGCGCCTTCTCCAGCGCTGGCGCGCTGTCGGCCAGTACGCGATAGCCGTGCGGGCCGGCGGCCTGTTCGATGCGGGCGGCGAGCTGGAGCAGGCGGGCACGCACCAGCCGGTGGTAGTCGCGGCCCAGGGCGTAGCGCGAGACGTAGGCGCGGTCGCCGGCCTCGAGCACCGCCTCCGCGGCCTCGGCATGCGGGCGGTAGTCCAGGCGCACGCTGATCGCCGCCAGGGTGCCGGGGCGCAGGCGTTGCGGCTGCGCGCGCATCTCGGCGTCGCGCGCCATGTAATGCATCCCACCGTGGCAGCCGGCGGCGAGCCAGTCGTGCAGATGCGCCAAGTCCCGGTCGAGAGTCAGCTCCGCGATGCCGGCGTCGGCAAAGCCCAGTTCGCGCGCCCATTGCTTGATGCGCGCGGGCAGCGCTGAAAGTTCGAAGGCGACCGCCACGTATACTGAACAGGTATGTCCGAATATGAATTTCGATTGTATTCCGTGCCGCAGGTGCGGGAGATCGAGCGGCGCGCGATCCAGCAACTCGGTATCGCCGGTTCGCGGCTGATGCGCCGCGCCGCGACCGCGGTCTGGGAAGAGCTGCGCGCGACCTGGCCCGACGCGGAGACCATCGGCGTGGTGTGCGGGCCCGGCAACAACGGCGGCGACGGCTTCGAGGTCGCGCGCCTGGCCAAGGCGGCGCGGCGCCAGGTGCGGGTGTGGCAGGTCGGGCGCTCGCCCGACCTCGGCGACGCCGCCGCGGCGCGCGCCGAGTGGCTCAAGGTCGGCGGCCAGGTCGAGCCGTTCAAAGCGGGGCAGGACTTCGGCGAGTGCGACGTGCTGGTCGACGCGCTGTTCGGCGTCGGCCTTGCGCGCGATGTCGAGGGCGACGCGCTCGCCGCGATCCGGGCGATGAACGAGTCGCTGGCGGTGCGCCTGGCGGTGGACGTGCCCAGCGGCCTGGATGCCGACCGCGGGCGCGCGCTCGGCGCCACGGTCTACGCCGACCGCACCGTGACGTTCATCGGCGACAAGCAGGGCTTCTACCAGGGCGAAGGGCCGGAGGCGGTCGGGCATCTGGTGCTGCACACGCTGGAGCTGCAGGACGCCGCGTACCAGGGCACGCCCTGGGTCGCGCGGCTGCTCGACCGCGGCGACCTGTCGTACTGGCTGCCGCCGCGGCCGCTGACCGCGCACAAGGGCAGCCACGGCCATGTGCTGGTCGTCGGCGGCGACCACGGCTATCTGGGCGCGGCGGTGCTGGCCGCGCGCGGCGCGCTGCGCGGCGGCGCCGGTCTGGTCACGCTGGCCACGCGCGCCGGGCACGCGGCGGCGATTGCCGCGGCGCAGCCGGAAATCATGGCGCGCGGCGTGGAGACGGCGCTGGAGCTGAACCCGCTGCTGGAGCGCGCCAGCGTGGTCGCGCTCGGTCCCGGGCTGGGAATGGACGACTGGGGACGGGCCATGTTCGGCCGCGTCCTGTCGGCGAAAAAGCCGGTGGTGCTGGACGCCGACGGCCTCAACTGGCTCGCCCAGAATCCGCTGCGGCGCGAGGACTGGGTGCTGACGCCGCATCCCGGCGAGGCCGCGCGCCTGCTCGGCCTGACCACCGCGGGCGTGCAGGCCGACCGCTTCGGCGAGGTGCGCCAGTTGCGCGAGCGCTACGGCGGCGTGGCGGTGCTCAAGGGCGCCAACACGCTGGTGTGCGCGGACGAAGTCAGCGTCTGCCCCTACGGCAATCCGGGCATGGCGGTGGGCGGCATGGGCGACGTGCTGTGCGGCCTGATCGCCGCGCTGATCGCGCAGGGCCTGCCGGCGGCCACCGCCGCCCAGGCCGGCGTGATGGCGCATGCGCTGGCCGGCGACGCCGCCGCCGAAGAGGGCGAGCGCGGATTGCAGCCGGGCGACGTGCTCGCGGCGCTGCGCAAGATCGTCAACCCATGACAAATGCATCGGGAACGGATTTGAGCGACCGAAGCGAGTCCGACGGGATGCGGCACCGGGATGGGCCGCGCAATGCATTCCTGCCCGACGCGGCGGCCACGCAGGCGCTGGGAGCCGCCTTGGCGCGCGAGTTCGGCGACCGCGCCGGCCTGGTCGTCCACCTGCACGGCGACCTCGGCGCCGGCAAGACCACGCTGGTGCGCGGCCTGCTGCGCGAGCTGGGCGTGGGCGGGACCGTGCGCAGTCCCAGCTATACGCTGGTGGAGCCGTACGAGGCGCGCGGCCGGACCGTCCTGCATGTAGACCTTTACCGCCTGAGCGATCCGGCCGAGCTGGACAACCTGGGCTTGCAGGACTTCGCGCCGGACCGCAGCTGGTGGCTGGTGGAATGGCCGGAGCGCGGCGGCGGGCGCCTGCCGCCGCCGGACCTGCGCCTGGAGCTGTCGTATGCCGATGGCGGGCGGCGCGCCGCGATCGAGGCGGCCCCGGAGTTGCGGGTGCGGGCCGCGCGGGTTCTGGGCACCGCCTCAGGCTCTACTTAAAGAACGCCGTACATCCTTATTGTTTTATTTGAAAAAAATGGTGCATACTCCGGCCAAGTGAAGGCTGGGGGGCGTGCGCGTGCGCATTGCCGTGCTGGTGGCAGGACTGGGGTTGGCCTCTCTCGCGCAAGCTGCGGAGCTGCGCGAAGTGCGCCTGTGGGCCGGCCCCGACAGCACGCGCGTGGTGTTCGACCTGTCCGCGCCGGTGGAGCACCGGCTCTATCCCCTGAGCAAGCCGGAACGGATCGTCATCGATCTCAACGGCATCGCGCGCCCGAGCGGCGTGAGCCTGCCGGCCGAATCCAAGGGTCTGGTGCGCGCGCTGCGCAGCGGCGAGCGTCCCGATGGCCTGCGCGTGGTGCTCGACGTGACCGAGGCGGTCAAGCCCAAGAGCTTCATCCTGCAACCCAGCGGCCAGTACGGCTACCGCCTGGTCGTGGACCTCGAGGGCCAGGCCAAGGCCGAGCAGCCGCCGCCGGTGTTCACCGCCGAGAACAAGCCGGTGGTCGTCGCCATCGACGCCGGTCACGGCGGCGAGGATCCGGGCGCGCGCGGCCGCAACGGCCTGCTGGAAAAGGACGTGGCCTTGCAGATGGCGCGCAAGCTGGCGCGCATGGTGAACGCCGAGCGCGACATGCGCGCCGTCCTGATCCGCGACGGCGACTACTACGTGGGCCTGCGCGGGCGCATCGAGAAGGCGCGCAAGGCGCAGGCCGACCTGTTCGTTTCGATCCACGCCAACTCGTACAAGGACCGCGCGGTGCGCGGCACTGCCGTCTACGTGCTGTCGCGCAACGGCGCTTCCAGCGAGCAGGCGCGCTGGCTGGCCAATCACGAAAACGCCGCCGATCTGATCGGCGGCGTCGACATCCCCGACAAGGACGACACGCTCGCCGCGGTGCTGATCGACATCGCGCAAAGCTCCGCGCGCGAAGCCAGCTTCGACGTGGGCGGCCGGCTGCTCAAGGCCCTGGGAGCGGTCAACGCGCTGCAAAGGCGCGACGTGCAGCAGGCCGCTTTCGTCGTGCTCAAGGCGCCGGACATCCCCTCGGTACTGATCGAAACCGCCTTCATCTCCAACGAGCGCGAGGAGCGGCTGCTGGGCGATCCGGCCTCGCAAGACCGGCTGGTGCGCTCGATGCTGGACGGCATCAAGGGCTATTTCTCCAGCTACCGGCCGATGCAGCAGGTCGCCTACGGCGAAGGGGCCGATACGGGCAGGCACGCGGCTCCGTAGCAATAGTTGCGGCGAGCGCGCCGCGCCGTCGGTTAATGTACGCGGATGCCGACCGCAACTTCCCGAATCCGCGTCCTCCCCGAACAGCTCATCAACCAGATCGCGGCCGGCGAGGTCATCGAGCGACCGGCGGCGGTGGTCAAGGAACTCGTCGAAAACAGCCTGGACGCCGGCGCGACGCAGGTCGATGTCGAAGTGGAGCAGGGCGGGCTGTCGCTGATCCGCGTGCGCGACAACGGCGGCGGCATCGCGCGCGAGGACCTGCCGCTGGCCTTGCAGCGCCACGCCACCAGCAAGATCGCCTCGCTCGACGACCTGGAGCGCGTCGCAAGCCTTGGCTTCCGCGGCGAGGCGCTGCCGAGCATCCTGTCGGTGTCGCGCTTTTCCATTGCCTCGCGCACGCCGGACGGCGCTCACGGCTGGCAGCTTTCCGGCGCCGGCCGGCTGGAGCAGGCCGAGACGCAGCCTTCGGCGCAGGCGGTCGGCACAACGATCGAGGTGCGCGACCTGTTCTTCAACACGCCGGCCCGGCGCAAGTTCATGCGCGCCGAAGCCACCGAGTTCCGCCACGTGGACCAGCTGGTGCGGCGCGTGGCCTTGTCGCGCTTCCCGGTCGGCTTCACGCTGCGCCACAACGGGCGCAAACAGCTGGAACTGCGGCCGGCGGCGGACGAGAGCGCGCGCGAGCAGCGCGTCGGCGCGGTCTGCGACGAGGAATTCCTGGCCAACGCGGCGTACCTGGAAGAGGAGCGTATGGGCCTGCGGCTGTGGGGTTGGATCGCCCTGCCGAGCTTCTCGCGCGCGCAGCCGGACTTGCAGTACTTCAACGTCAACGGCCGCATGGTGCGCGACCGGCTGGTCGGCGCGGCGCTGCGGCGCGCGTACGCCGATGTGCTGCACGGCACGCGCTATCCGGCCTTCGTGCTGTACCTGGAACTCGATCCCATGGGCGTGGACGTCAATGTCCACCCGGCCAAGCAGGAAGTGCGCTTCCGCGATTCGGCGCGCGTGCACGACTTCCTGTTCGGCGCGGTGCACCAGGCGATCCGCCGCCTGCGGCCGGACCCGGCCCAGCACCACCGCGTCCAGTTCGCGCCGGCTCCAACTGCGCCGGCTGCCGAGCAGGCGCGCTTCGCCTACCCGGCGGGGCCCGCTACGGTCGCCGAGCCGTCGCGCCACCCGTACGCGCCGGCGCCGGGGTCGGCGCCGATGGCCCTGGCCGAACCGCCGCTGACGATTGAACGCACCGGCTGGGCGGCGCTCAAGCCCGCGCCCGCCACCCCCGCGCCCGCAGTAGCGCCATCCGACACTCCGCTGGGCCATGCTCTCGCGCAGCTGCTGGGCGTTTACGTGCTGGCGCAGAACGCGCAAGGGTTGGTGCTGGTGGACGCCCACGCAGCGCACGAGCGCGTGCTGTACGAGCAGTTGAAGCGCCAGCTCGCCGAAGGCGGCATACCGTCACAGGCCCTGCTGGTGCCGCTTACGCTGCACGTCGCCGAAGACGAGGCCGATCAGGCCGAGGCGCGGCGCGGCGAGTTCGCCCGCTTCGGCTTGGAGATCGATCGTGTCGGCCCGACCGCGCTGGCGGTGCGCGCGGTGCCGCCGCTGCTGATCGGCGCGGACACCGCGGCGCTGGTGCGCAGGCTGCTGGGCGAGGCGGCGGAGCGCGAGGACGCAAGCCATTTCGCCGAGGTGCGCGACGCCCAGCACCGGGTGCTGGCCGACATTGCCTGCAAGGCCGCGATCAAGGCCAACCGCCGCCTGAGCCTGCCGGAGATGGAGGCACTGTTGCGCGACATGGAGCGCACCGAGCTGGCCAACCAGTGCAATCACGGCCGGCCGACCTGGGTGCAGGTGACGATGGAGGAGCTGGACCGTTTGTTCCTGCGCGGGCGCTGAATCGATCCGGTTCTGTCTTGCTTTTGCACTGCAACAAAGCTAAGTTGCGCGGCCATGCGTCATATCATCTCCATCCTGCTGCAGAACGAGGCGGGCGCGCTGGCGCGCGTCGCCGGCATGTTCTCCGCGCGCGGCTACAACATCGAGTCGCTGACCGTGGCGCCGACGCACGATCCCACCGTTTCGCGCCTGACGCTGGTCACCAGCGGCTCGGACGCGGTGATCGAGCAGATCATCAAGCAGTCGCGCAAGCTTGTGGACGTGGTCGAGGTCGCCGACCTGACCGGGCGCGAGCACCTGGAGTGCGAGTTGCTGCTGATCAAGCTCGAAGTGAACGGCAAGAGCGCCAAGCAGGTCGTGGAACTGGTGCGCCGCTATCGCGGCTTTATCATTGACGAGTCCGACCAGACGCGCACCGTGCAGGTCACCGGCACGGGCCTGGAAGTGAACGACTTCATCAAGGAAGTCGCCAGCCTGGCGCGCATCCTGGAAGTCGTGCGCAGCGGCGTGGCGGCGGTCGAGCCGGGCCATGCCGTGCTGGCGGCGGAACAAGCAGCCTGACCATTCGCAACCGAAGCGGAGCCATCGTGAGCATCAACGTTTATTACGACAAAGACGCCGACCTGTCCCTGATCCAGGGCAAGAAGGTCGCCATCGTGGGTTACGGCTCGCAGGGCCATGCCCATGCCCAGAACCTGAAGGACTCCGGCGTCAGCGTCGTCGTCGCTCTGCGCAAGGGTTCGAATTCCTGGAAGAAGGCCGAGAACGCCGGCCTCGTGGTCAAGGAAGTCGCCGAGGCGGTGAAGGGCGCCGACCTGGTGATGGTGCTCGCTCCCGACCAGGACCAGAAAAAGATCTACGACGAGTCGATCGCGCCCAATCTGAAGAAGGGCGGCGTGCTGGCCTTCGCGCACGGCTTCAACATCCACTTCCAGTTGATCCAGCCGCGCGCCGACCTCGACGTGATCATGGTCGCGCCCAAGGGTCCGGGCCACCTGGTGCGCTCGACCTACACCCAGGGCGGCGGCGTGCCGAGCCTGATCTGCGTGCACCAGGACGCCTCCGGCCAGGCCAAGCAGATCGCGCTGTCCTACGCCAGCGCGAACGGCGGCGGCCGCGCCGGCATCATCGAGACCTCGTTCCGCGAGGAAACCGAGACCGACCTGTTCGGCGAGCAGGCCGTGCTGTGCGGCGGCGCCTCGGCGCTGGTGCAGGCCGGCTTCGAGACGCTGGTCGAGGCGGGTTACGCGCCGGAGATGGCGTACTTCGAGTGCCTGCACGAGCTGAAGCTGATCGTCGACCTCATGTACGAGGGCGGCCTGGCCAACATGCGCTACTCGATCTCCAACACCGCCGAATACGGCGACTACACGCGCGGCCCGCGCGTCATCACCGAGCAGACCAAGCTGGAGATGAAGCGCATCCTCAAGGAGATCCAGACCGGCCAGTTCGCGCGCGAGTTCGTGCTGGAGAACCAGGCGGGCCAGCCGGTGTTGAAGGCGCAGCGCCGTATCGGCGCCGAGCATGCGATCGAGCAGGTCGGCGCCAAGCTGCGCTCGATGATGCCCTGGATCGCGAAGAACAAGCTGGTGGACAAGACCCGGAACTGATTTGGGGATGCCTGGGGTCCGGGGCAACGGAAAGAGGCGCGCTGCGCCTCTTTCTGTTTGCGGCGCCGAAACCGTAATATGCGCACAAGATAGATAGGGATAGCGGATGGACGAGAACGAAACGCCCAAGCGCCGTCGTCGGGGGATTTATCTCCTGCCGAACCTGTTCACGACCGCAACCCTGTTCGGCGGCTTCTACGCGATCGTGGCCGCGATGGGCGGCGATTTCGAGAACGCCGCGTACGGCATCCTCGCGGCCATGGTGGCGGACGGCCTGGACGGGCGCATCGCCCGCCTGACCAATACCGCCAGCGACTTCGGCAAGGAGTACGACAGCCTGAGCGACATGGTCGCGTTCGGCCTGGCCGCCTCGCTGGTGGTGTACTCGTTCAGCCTGCATTACCTGTCCTCGTTCCGCTGGCTCGGCGGCAAGCTCGGCTGGGTGATCGCCTTCGGTTACGCTGCCTGCGCCGCGCTGCGGCTGGCGCGCTTCAACGTGCTGGCCTGGCGCGGCGGCGCCAAGGGCAGCTTCTTCGGCCTGCCGAGCCCGGCCGCGGCGGCGGTCGCGGTCGGCTTCGT
Organism: Gammaproteobacteria bacterium; assembly: GCA_016182805.1. GTDB lineage: Bacteria > Pseudomonadota > Gammaproteobacteria > Nevskiales > Nevskiaceae > JACPFV01. Next base: position 35,008 of record JACPFV010000040.1, on the reverse strand, counting down.
CTGGGCCATGGACAGCCTCGGTTTCAAGGGCCGCGACGTGCTGGTCCCGGCGATGCTCATCACCGCCGGCGCGGCGGTCCTGATGGTGTCCAACATCCGCTTCGAGAGCTTCAAGCAGGTCAAGCTGACCGAGCGCGTGCCGTTCCGCTACATCGCGCTGGTGGTCGGCGTGTTCGCCCTGTTCCTGGTGCATCCACCGCTGATCTTCTTCCTGGTGTTTTTCGGCTACGCCCTGTCGGGGCCGATCGCCGCTCTGTACCGGCGCATGAAGAAGCCCGCGCCGACGGCGACGCCGCCGCCCAAGACGCTCACCACGCTGTAGACGCCGCCTCTCTTGGCAGGGCGCTTACGCATCGTCTATAGTCCGGCGTCATGAACGCAGTGCCCGGCCGCTTCAATTCCTTCGCGGCGTCTTCCGCAGACGCCTCGCCGCGCGCGCATGACAGGACCTCCCTGTCCGAAAAATCCGGCCATCCATGGCCGGGCTTTCCTTTCTTGCTGCTTAGCCTGCTCCTTCTGCCGTAAGGCAGATACCAGAGCGCGGCCGCACGGGGCCCAAACACCGTGATCCTCCCTGATACAAGCCCGGCACTTTCATGTGCCGGAGTTTCAAACGCCGGCTGGCGCCGGCGAAAGCCAACGGGTTAGCAATGAAAGACCATCTGATCATCTTCGACACCACCTTGCGCGACGGCGAGCAGTCGCCCGGCGCCTCCATGACCCAGGACGAGAAGGTGCGCATCGCGCTCGCCCTGGAGCGGCTGAAGGTGGACGTGATCGAGGCCGGTTTCCCGGCGGCGAGCAACGGCGACTGGGGCTCGGTGCAGGCGGTGGCGCGCGCGGTGCGCGACAGCGTCGTCTGCGGCCTGGCGCGCGCCACCGAAAACGACATTACCCGCGCGGCGGAGGCCTTGAAGCCGGCCCGGCGCATGCGCATCCACACCTTCATCGCCACCAGCCCGATCCACATGCGCGAGAAGCTGCGCATGGAGCCGGACCAGGTGGTGGAGGCGGCGGTCAAGGCGGTCAAGCTGGCGCGCCGCTTCACCGACGACGTCGAGTTCTCGCCCGAGGACGCCGGCCGCTCCGAGCCGGACTTCCTGTGCCGCGTGCTGGAGGCGGTGATCGCCGCCGGCGCGACCACGGTCAACATCCCGGACACGGTCGGCTACACGCTGCCGCACCGCTTCGGCGCGCTCATCAAGGATCTGCGCGCGCGCGTGCCGAACTCGGACAAGGCGGTGTTCTCGGTGCACTGCCACACCGCCCTGGGCCTGGCAGTCGCCAACTCGCTGTCGGCGGTGCTGAACGGCGCGCGCCAGGTCGAGTGCACGATCAACGGCCTGGGCGAGCGGGCCGGCAACGCCGCGCTGGAGGAGGTCGTCATGGCGGTGCGCACGCGCCAGGACGAATTCCCCTGCGACACGCGCATCGACGCGCGCGAGATCGTGAACTGCTCGCGCCTGGTGTCGGGCGTCACCGGCTTTCCGGTGCAGCCGAACAAGGCGATCGTCGGCGCCAACGCTTTCGCGCACGAGTCCGGCATCCACCAGGACGGCGTCATCAAGAGCCGCCGCACCTACGAGATCATGCGCGCCGAGGACGTCGGCTGGAGCGCCAACAAGCTGGTGCTGGGCAAGCACTCCGGCCGCGCCGCGTTCAAGAAGCGCCTGGAGGAGCTGGGCCACCGCTTCGCCGCCGACGCCGATCTCAATGAGGCCTTCGCGCGCTTCAAGGAGCTGACCGACAAGAAGCACGAGATCTACGACGAGGACTTGCAGGCGCTGGTCACCGAATCCACCCACGCGCGCGTGGACGAGCGCGTGAAGCTGGTGTCGCTGGAGGCGATGTCCAAGACCGGGACCAAGCCGGTCGCCCAGGTCTCGCTGATCGTGGACGGCGAGCGCCTGGACGCCAAGGCCATGGGCGACGGCCCGGTCGACGCGGTGTTTTCCGCCATCGAGCAGGTGGTGGGCAGCGGCGCGCAGCTCCTGCTGTTCTCCGTGAACAACATCACCCAGGGCGCCGACGCGCAGGGCGAGGTGACGGTGCGGCTGTCGCGCAACGGCCAGATCGTCAACGGCCAGGGCGCCGACACCGATATCGTGATCGCCTCGGCCAAGGCCTACGTCAACGCGCTCAACCGCCTGCAGGTGGCGCCGACGCTGCGCCAGCATCCGCAGCACGCGGCGGAAGCGGTGGGGATGCCGTAAGGGCGAAGCGTACGCCGCCGCCTTGTTGGCGGCGCGGCAACCGGACACAATCCAGCCTTTCCGCCGCCTGAACCATGCACCCAAGCCGCCGCTACTACCTGAACGCCCTGGGACTGGAATCGTGGGTGCGGCGCGGAGGCGCGCCCGGCGGTTCCGCGGAGGCGGCGGGCGTCGCGGCCGCGGCTGCCGATGAGATCGCCGACCCTGCGATGAAACCGAAATCCGTTCCGGCGCCGGCGGCTGCCGCCCCGACGTTCGAGGTCCCGAGGGACTGGGCCGGCCTGCGCGCCATGGTCAAGGACTGCCGGCGCTGCCGGCTGTGCGAGACGCGCACCCAGACTGTGTTCGGGGTCGGGCCGGAAAACGCCCCGCTGATGGTCGTGGGCGAGGGTCCCGGCGCGGACGAGGACGCGCAGGGCGAGCCCTTCGTCGGCCGCGCCGGCAAGCTGCTGGACGAGATGCTCAAGGCGCTCGGCCGCTCGCGCAAGACCGACACCTTCATCGCCAACGTGGTCAAGTGCCGGCCGCCCAACAACCGCGAGCCGGCACCGGACGAGGCGGAGTCCTGCCGCCCGTACCTGGAGCAGCAGTTGCGGCTGGTCAAGCCCATGCTGATCGTGGCGCTCGGCCGCGTGGCGGCGCAGCGCTTGCTGGTGACGGACACGCCGCTGTCCAAGCTGCGCGGCGCGCTGCATCACTGGGGTCCGGAGGGCACGCCGCTGATGGTCACGTACCACCCCGCGTACCTGCTGCGCAATCCGGGCGAGAAGGCCAAGAGCTGGCAGGACCTCAAGGCCATCGACCGCTTCCTGGCGAAGCCCGCATGAGCGCACAGCCCCAAGAGCTGTGGCAGCTCGCGCCGATGACGCTGGCGCACGTGCCGCAGGTGGTCGAGATCGAGCGCCGCGCCTACGAGTTTCCTTGGACCGAGGGCATCTTCCGCGACTGCCTCAAGGTCGGCTACAGCGCCTGGATCGTCAACAATCCCGGCGGCGAGGTGATGGCCTACGCGCTGATGTCGATGGCGGTGGGCGAGGCGCACCTGCTCAACCTGTGCGTGGACCCCGTATACCACCAGCAGGGGCTGGGGCGCTTCCTGCTCGGCCATCTGCTGCGCGTGGCGCGCGCCGCGCACATGACGCAGATGCTGCTGGAGGTGCGCAAGTCCAACCGCGCCGCAATCCTGCTCTACGAGCGGTCCGGCTTCCGCAAGGTCGGCAGCCGACGCAACTACTATCCGGCGCGCGGCGGCCGCGAGGACGCCTGGCTGCTGACGCGCGAGCTCGAATGAACCCGGCGCCGCCGATCGACCGGCCATGGATGGCCCGGCCGGGCCGCCGCCACAGGGAGGTGTTGAGCAGATGAGGTCTCCGCGTTCACCGCAGCTTGCCTGGGCCCTGTACGACTGGGGCAACTCGGCCTTCGCCACCACCGTGATGGCCGGCTTCTTTCCGATCTTCTTCAGCAAGTACTGGGCGGACGGCGTGGCGCCGCAGACGCAGACGCTGTACCTGGGCATCGGCGCCTCGGTGTCGAGCCTGGTGGTGATGCTGCTGGCGCCGTGGCTGGGGGCGGTGGCCGACCAGCGCGGCTGGAAGAAGCGCTTCCTGTTCGCCTGCACGCTGCTGGGCGTGCTGTCGACCGCGGCGCTGTACCTGGTCGGCAAGGGCCAGTGGCCGGCCGCGATCGCGCTGTTCACGCTCGGCTCGGCCGCTTTCTTCGCCGCCGTATCGTTCTACGACTCGCTGCTGGTCAATGTCGCGCGGCCGGAGGAGATGGACCGCGTCTCGGCGCTGGGCTACGGGCTGGGCTATGTGGCGATGGCCCTGAAGCCGGCCGCGTTCGGGCTGGCGGACGCGGCGCTGGCCACGCGCGTGTCGTTCCCGATGGTGGCGCTGTGGTGGCTCGCCTTCGCGCTGCCGCTGTTCGTCCGGGTGCCGGAAGCGCCGGCGCGCGGCGCCGCAATGCCGGGCTGGAAGGAGCTGCTGCACACCGTGCGCACGCTGCGCGCGCTGCCGCAGGTGTGGATGTTCCTGCTGGCGTACTGGCTCTACATCGACGGCGTGGACACCATCATCCGCATGTCGGTGGACTTCGGGCTCAAGCTGGGCTTCGCCTCGGACAGCCTGATCGTGGCGCTGCTGCTGGTGCAGTTCATCGGCTTTCCGGCGGCGATCGCCTTCGGCTGGCTGGGCGGCCGCATCGGCACGCGGCGCGCCATTTTCCTGGCGCTGTCGGTTTACGTCGCGGTGACGTTCTGGGCCTACTTCCTCGAGACCGAGCGCCAGTTCTACCTGATGGCGGTGGCGATCGGGCTGGTCCAGGGCGGCATCCAGTCGCTGTCGCGCTCGTATTACGCGCGGCTGATCCCGGCCGGCAAGGCCGGCGAATTCTTCGGCTTTTACAACATGCTGGGCAAGTTCGCGGCCGTGCTGGGGCCGTCGGTGGTCGGCGTCACCGCCGCCGCCAGCGGCAGCGCGCGCCTGTCGATCCTGTCGCTGGTGGCGTTCTTCGTGGCCGGCGGCCTGCTGCTGTCCCGCGTGCGCGAAATCCCGGCGCAATCCACCTGAATTCGTAGAGAAGATTCCCTATTTAGTTTCGTGCGGTGGCCCCGTATGCTGGGGGTCCGAACCAACGGGATTCCCGCGGATGTCCACCGGTAACGAAGCGACTCCTTCTTCCTCCGCGACCAGCGCGTCGGATCGAAGCGCGGTGGATACGGCCGCTTGGCTCAGCGAGCTGAACCAGCGCGTCCTGCCGATGTGGGCGCAGCAGATCGAGGCCGCGCGCGCCCTGGCGGAAGACGCGATCAACACCCTGGTGGCGCGGTTCGCGCAGGTCGGCGCGCTGCTCAACGACCTGCTGATCAAGCTCAACGACGCGCAGGCGCGCGGCCAGATGCCCGCGAACGTCGGCGACGAGTTGCGGCGCGAGATCAACCAGATCGTCACGCTGCTCCAGTTCCAGGACCGCATGAGCCAGATCCTGCGCCACGTCACCGGTGAGCACGAGCGCCTGGTGCAGACGATCGAAAAAGTGCGCTCGGCGCGCCAGGAGGGTGCGAGCATGGTCGATGTCGAGACCTGGCTGGCGCAGGGCCGGCGCGGCTACACGACCGCCGAGCAGCACGGCGCGCATGGCGCGCAGGGCAAAGGGGGCGGACAGGCGGCGGACGACGTCGAGTTGTTCTAAGGCGCGTATCGCGCGCCTTGTCGCGAGGGTGGCCCACATAGGGGCCGACATTCGCGGCTAAACGCGGCCGATTGGCCGCGTCAACCGGTCTTCGGCAGGAGCACCAGCTCGGTATCGCTGGCGATGTCGTGCCAGGCGCGGCGCCGCGAATCCAGCAGGCTCCACAGCACGCCGGCTCCCAGCGGCATCCACGCCAGCCAAGCCACCGCGTAGCGCAGGACGGCACGGCTCCAGCTTGGCGCGGCGCCATCGGCGCACCGGACTTGCAGGCGCCAGGCGCGCATCCCCAGGGTCTGGCCGCCGTGGGTCCAGAACCAGCCGCAGAACGCGAATCCCACCAGGAACAGGCAGGCGCGCAACGCCGGCCAGCTGCGCTCCAGGTCGAGCAGGTCGCGCACCAGTACGTCCAGCCACAGCGCGCTCATCCAGACGCCGAGCAGCAGCAGGCCGTCGTACAGCGCGCTGGCGAGGCGCCGCCAGAACGGCGCGGGCAGGACGGGCGAGGACATGCGCGGGTCGGCGCGGCGCCGCGGCGGCTCAGGGCTTGGGGTCGGACGGCGGCGCGGTGTCGTCCAGGCCGCGACGGCGCAGGACCTTGGCGCGGCTGGACAGGTTCCTGAGGAACTCGCGGCGTACCGAGCGCCAGATCGGCACCTGCTGCTCGGCGATCTCGCGCAGAGTCTGCATCGGGTGTTGCGCCGCGTGGCCCAGCAGGTTGCGCAGCTGGTCGCCGAAGCGCTGCTGCTGCTCCAAGAACAGCTGCATCGACAGCTCCAGGTAGCGGCTGATGCTGGACTGCATCGGGTCGCCATAGAAGCGGATGATGTGGCGCAGCAGGTCGGTCTGGAAGATCGGGTTGCCGCCTTCCTCCTGCTCGGCGATCACTTGCAGCAGGATGCTGCGCGTGATGTCGTCGTTGGTGTTCTTGTCCAGAACCTGGAACTTGACGGCGTTGAGCACCAGCTGGCGCACTTCTTCAAGCGTGATGTAGCGGCTGATCTCGGTGTCGTATAGACGGCGGTTCGGATACTTCTTGATGATGCGGGAGTCGGTCATGGCATCCACGTGTCGGTTCGCAGCTGCACGATTCGGTCGAAACCGTACGCCCCATGCCAAACGAGAGCCCTCCCCCCTCGCCTTGGTTGATTTGCTGCGCTGCAATAGCGGAATCATGCCAGAAGCGTCCTCACGGCGCGAGGGCAAACTGCGCCGGCACGCGCGCGGCGTCCCAGTGCCGGATGCCCCAGGCCAGGATCGACGATACGCGCTCGCCGCGCAGCGCGGAGGGCGGTTCCTGCCCGAGCAGGCTCAGGCAGCGCATCAGGTTTTCCGGCGCGCGGCTCACCTCGGCCGGCGCCGCATGATTCTGCTTGGACAGCTTGCGGCCCTGCGCGTCGAGCAGCACCGGCAGGTGCCGGTACGCGGCCTGCGGCAGCCGCAGCAGGCCCTGGACCCAGAGCGGGCGGAAGGTCGAGCCGAGCAGGTCGGCGCCGCGCACGACCTCAGTGATGCCCTGCGCCCCCTCGTCCACCGCGCAGGCCAGCTGGTAGGCGATCGGCCCGTCCGCGCGCCGTAGCACGAAGTCGCCGACCTCGTCCGCCAGCCGCCGGCACTGGCGACCCTGCCAGCCGTCGTCGAAGCACAGTTCGCGATCGGGGACGCGCAGGCGCCAGGCCGGGTGGGCGATGGGCTGGGCGGTGCCGCGGCAGGTGCCGGCGTAGACCGGGCCGTCCGGGCCGGCGCGCGAGCTCGCGGCGAGTTCCGCGCGGGTGCAGCCGCAGGCGTACAGCAGGCCCTGCGCGCGCAGGCGCTCCAGCGCCGCCAGATATTCGGCGATGTGCCGCGTCTGGTAGCGCGGCGGCTCGTCCCAATGCAGGCCGTGGCCGTCGAGCTGGCGCAGGATTTCCGCGTCCGCGCCCGGCGGGCAGCGCGGCCGGTCGAGATCGTCCACGCGCAGCAGCCAGATGCCGCCGGCGGATTTCGCCTGCAGATAGCTCGCCAGCGCCGTCAGCAGCGAGCCCAGGTGCAGCGGCCCGGACGGCGTCGGTGCGAATCGGCCGCGGTAGCTCATGGGAAAAATGACTGAAATCAAGGTTCCTGCGCGACAATGGTCGTACACTACATGAAGACCCGATTGCCCTGTCCGCAAGTCCGTTGGACCGCTCCCGACACTTCCGCCGTACCGGCCACGCCGGGTACGGCTACCCAGAACATGAATGTTCGCGTGGGCCTGGCCGCCCTCACCCCACCGCCCGCTCCGCGGGCGGTCCTCCCCTCTCCCGTAAAGGGAGAGGGACGCAAGCGTCGCTGCGCGACATTCACGTTATTGGCGTGACGACTCCATGACGCTGCGCGCCATCCTGTTCGACGTGGACGGCACCTTGGCCGACACCGAGCGCGACGGCCACCGCAGGGCGTACAACCGCGCGTTCCGCAAGCTCGGCCTGCCGTTCCGCTGGGGACCCAAGCTGTACAACCGGCTGCTGCGCCAGCCCGGCGGCAAGGAGCGGCTGCGCTACTACCTCAGGCGCTACGAGCCCGAGCTGGGCACGCAGGCGGCGGCGGTGCGCGCGGACCCCGAGTACTGGGTGGCGCAGGTCCACGCCCTCAAGTCGCGCTGCTTTCACTCGCTGGTGCGCAGGGGCAAGTTGCCGCTGCGGCCGGGCGTCGCTCGGCTGATGCTGGAGGCGGAGCTCGCCGGCCTGCGCATCGGCATCGTCACCAACGCCAGCCGCGCCACGCTCAAGCCGCTGCTCAAGTACAGCCTCGGGCCGGAGCTGGCCGAGCACGTGGACATCGTCGTCGGCGGCGAGGACGTGGCGTGCAAGAAGCCGTCGCCCGACAGCTACCTGCTGGCGCTGGAGCGCCTGGGCGTGGGCGCGGGCGAGTGCATCGCGATCGAGGACTCCGCCATGGGCCTGGCCGCCGCCACCGCGGCCGGCATCCGCACCGTCATCACCGTCACGCAGGAGACCGAGCGCCAGGACTTCTCGTCCGCGATGCTGGTCCTGGATTCGTTGGGCGAGCCGCACGCGCCGGCGCTGTACCTGCGCGGCCGCATCGACGGCGTGCGCTGCGTGACGGTGCCTCTGCTGCAGGAACTGCTCGCCGTGCCGCGCGGCGCGTGAGGCGCGCCGGCACCGGATCATTCGGCGACACCGGTTCGTTCGGCTGACGCGCGCGGTGCCGTGGCGCGTCATCTGCGCCTGCGCCGGGCGGCTATACTCGGCGCGGACACAATCTCCAACAAGGGGCCCTCGTGAGACGCTGGAACGGGTGGGGCGACGACGCCCACGATTACGTGCTGCGGGCCAACGCCCGCGCGCTCCTGCTGGAGCGGCTGGGGCCGGGCACGCCGCCGCGCGACGCCAGCCTGGACGAGGCGTTGCAACGGGTGCCCGCTTCGCGCCTGCAGGACGGTTCGCGCTTCAACACCGGCGCCGAGGCGCGCCTGCGCCACACGCGCGGCCAGAGCTTCCCGGACTGGTTGGCGACGCGCTTCGGGCGCCTGGGGCCGTTCCCCGACGGCGTAGCTTTTCCGGAGTCGCACGACGACGCCGTGGAGGTGCTGGCCAACGCCAAGCGCGCCGGCGCGACCGTGATCCCGTACGGCGGCGGTACCAGCGTGGTCGGCCACCTCAATGTGCCGCGCGACGACCGGCCGGCAGTCAGCGTGTCGCTGGAACGAATGGACAAGCTGCTGGACCTGGACGAGACCTGCTGGCTCGCGCGCTTCGGCGGCGGCACGCCCGGCCCGGCGCTGGAAAAGCAGCTGCGCGAGCGCGGCTACGTGCTGGGTCATTTTCCGCAGTCCTGGGAGTACTCCACCGTCGGCGGCTGGGTCGTGACGCGCTCGTCCGGCCAGCAGTCGCTGCGCTACGGCCGCATCGAGCAGATGTTCGACAGCGGGCGCCTGGCGACCCCGCGCGGCGAGATGACCGTCGGCGGCGTGCCGGCCTCGGCCGCCGGCCCGGACCTGCGCGAGTTCGTGATGGGCTCCGAAGGCCGGCTCGGCCTGCTGACCGAGGCGGTGGTGCGCGTGCGCCCGCTGCCGCAGCACGAGAGCTTCCACGCCGTGTTCTTCCCGGACTGGGCGCACGGTTTCGCCGCGGTGCGCGCGCTGGCGCAGTCGGGGCTGCCGCTGTCGATGCTGCGCCTGTCCAACGCCAACGAGACCGAGACCCACCTGACGCTGGCGGGCGAGGGTGCCGCGCTGCGCTGGCTGCGGCGCTACCTCGGCTGGCGCGGCGCCGGCGCCGGGCGCTGCATGTCCATGCTCGGCGTCACCGGCGGCGCGCGCGAGACGCGCTACGCGCTCGACGGCGCGCGCGAGATCGTCAAGCGCCACCGCGGCGTGTGGATCGGCACCGCGATCGGCAACCGCTGGGCGCACAACCGCTTCCACGGCGTCTACGTGCGCAACACCGCCTGGGAGGCCGGCTACGCGATCGACACGGTCGAGACCGCGATCAACTGGAACAAGGCCACCGGCCTGATGCAGGCGGTGGAGAAGGCGGCGGCGGACGCGACGGCGAAGTTCGGCGAGCGCGTGCACGCCTTCACCCACCTGTCGCACGTCTACCGCCAGGGGTGCAGCGTCTATTCCAGCTTCATCTTCCGCGCCGCGCCCAGCCTCGAGGAGAACATGGAGCGCTGGGCCGCGATGAAGAAAGCGGTGTCGGAGACCATCGTCGTGCACGGCGGCACCATCAGCCACCAGCACGGCGTCGGCGTCGACCACGCGCCGTACCTGCCGGCCGAGAAGGGCCCGCTGGGCATGGACCTCATCAAGGCCGTGGCGGCCGAGCTGGATCCCAAGAGCATGATGAACCCCGGCAAGCTGTTCGCATGACGGGGCGGATCGCGCTGGGCGATCTGCCCGGAAAGCTGGACCTGGTCGTCGTCGGCGGCGGCATCACCGGCGCCGGCATCCTGCGCGAGGCAGCGCGCACCGGTGCCAAGGCGCTGCTGGTCGAGCAGGCGGACTTTGCCTCCGGCACCTCGTCCGCCTCCTCCAAGCTGGTGCACGGCGGCCTGCGCTACCTCAAGACGGGCCAGTGGGGCCTGACCCTGGAATCGGTGCGCGAGCGCCAGCGCCTGCTGGCCGACGCCGCGGGACTGGTCGAGGCGCAGCCGTTCCTGATGCCGCTGTACCGCGGCGCCCGGCCGGGCAAGGCCGCGATCCGCTTCGGCCTGTGGCTGTACGACCGCATGGCCGGCGGCGCGGCCGGCTCGCACTGGCTGACGCCGGAGGCGGCGCTGCGCCTGGAGCCGGGCCTGCGCCGCGAGGGCCTGCTCGGCGCCATGGCGTACCAGGACGCGCGCACCGACGACGCGCGCCTGGTCCTGCGCCTGACTCTCGAAGCGGTTTCGAATGGCGCGCTGGCGCGCAACTACACGCGCGTCGCGCAACTGCTGCGTGGTGACGGCCGCGTGCGCGGCGTGGCGCTGCGCGACGAGCCGACCGGCGCCACGCGCGAGATCGAGGCGGCGGTCGTGGTCAACGCCACCGGCGCCTGGGCCGGCGACCTTGCCGGAGCGCCGCCGGGCGCGCCGCCGTTGCGGCCGCTGCGCGGCAGCCACCTGGTGTTCCCGCTGGCCAAGCTGCCGGTAGGACGGGCGGTGTCGTGGATGCACCCGCGCGACGGCCGGCCGGTGTTCGTCTATCCCTGGGAAGGCGCGGCGATCTACGGCACCACCGACCTCGACCACGGGCGCGACGATCTGGCGCACCCGCGCATGAGCGCGGCCGAGGCGCAGTACCTGATGGAAGGGCTGACCCACCAGTTCCCCGAGCTGGGTCTGCGCCAGGCCGACGCCATGAGCTGCTACTCCGGCGTGCGCCCGGTGGTGTCGAGCGGCAAGGCCAATCCCTCCGCCGAGTCGCGCGAGTCGGCGCTGTGGTCCAGCCCCGGCCTGGTCGGCATCACCGGCGGCAAGCTCACCACCTTCCGCGTCACCGCGCGCGACGTGCTGCGCGAGGCCGCGCGGCAGTGCCCGCTCCTGGCGCCCGGCGACGACCAGCCGGTGTTCGCGCCGATCCCGAACCCGCAGGACGCGCCGCGGCTGTACGGCCGGCTCGGCGCGCAGGCCGGCGCCTGCCTGCGCGACACGCCGGCGGCGGAGCAGGCGCGCCTGCCCGACGCCCCGTACTCGCTGGCCGAGCTGCGCTGGGCCGCGCGCCACGAGCGGGTGGCGCACCTCGACGACCTCTTGATGCGGCGCACGCGCATCGCCTTGGTGGCGCCGCGCGGCGGCGAGGCCCTGTTCCCGCAGTTGCGCGCCATCTGCCAGGCCGAGCTGGGCTGGGACGAGGCGCGCTGGCAGGCGGAGGAAACGCGCTACCGCGAGCTGTGGCGCCGTTGCCACTCGGTCGAGGCATTGGCGTGAGCACGCCGCAGCCGCGGCTGCTGGCGATCGACGTCGGCACGCAGAGCGCGCGCGCCATCGTGTTCGACGCGCAGGGCACGCTGATCGCCAAGGCGCAGCACGTGTTCGAGCCGACCTACCACGCGCCGCAGCCGGGCTGGGCCGAGCAGGACCCGGAGGTCTACTGGCGCGGCGTCGCGGACACGGTGCGGCGCCTGTGGGAGTGCGGGACGGTCGCGCCGCGGGAAATCACCGGCCTGGCCCTGACCACGCAGCGCGCGACCATGGTGTGCCTGGACGGCGCCGGCCGGCCGCTGCACCCGGCGATCCTGTGGCTGGACCAGCGGCGCTGCACGCAGCCGCCGCCGATGGGCCGCTACGCCCTGCTGCCCGGCCTGCCGGTGGTCGGCCGGCTGGTGCGCCATTTCCAGGCGGAGGCCGAGGCCAACTGGCTGGCGCAGCACCGTCCGCAGGTCTGGGGCGAGACCGGGAAGTACCTGTTCCTGTCCGGCTTCCTGAGCCACCGGCTGGTGGACGACTACGTGGACTCGGTCGGCTGCCAGGTCGGCTACGTGCCGTTCGACTACCGGCGGCTGGCCTGGGCCAGGCCGGCGGACTTCAAGTGGCGCATGGTGCCGGTGCGGCCGGAGCAGTTGCCGCGCCTGGTACCGCCGGGCGGCCGGCTGGGCACGCTGTGCGCGCGCGCGGCCGGCGAACTCGGCCTGCCGGCCGGGCTGCCGGTGATCGCGGCCGCGGCCGACAAGGCCTGCGAGGTGCTGGGTTCCGGCGCGCTGGAGCCGGACGTCGCCCAGCTCTCGTTCGGCACCACCGCGACGATCAACACCACCCAGCCGCGCTACGTCGAGGTGCAGACGCTGCTGCCGGCGTACCCGGCGGCGGTGCCCGGCGCCTACAACACCGAAATCCAGATCTACCGCGGCTTCTGGATGGTGTCCTGGTTCAAGCGCGAGTTTGCGCACCGCGAGCAGGAAGTGGCGCGGGCGCGCGGCGTGCCGGCCGAGGCGCTGTTCGACGAGCTGGTGCGCGGCGTGCCGGCCGGGTCGATGGGCCTGACCTTGCAGCCGTACTGGTCGCCGGGCGTGCGCGAGCCGGGGCCGGAGGCCAAGGGCGCCATCATCGGCTTCGGCGACGTGCACACGCGCGCGCATTTCTACCGGGCGATCCTGGAGGGCCTGGCCTACGGCCTGCGCGCCGGCCGCGAGCAGATCGAGCGGCGCATCGGCCGGCCGCTGACGCGCCTGATCGTCGCCGGCGGCGGCTCGCAGAGCGACGCGGCGATGCAGATCACCGCCGACGTGTTCGCGCTGGCGGCGGAGCGGCCGAAGGTCTACGAGACCTCGGCGCTGGGCGCGGCGATCAATCTCGCCGTCGGGCTGGGGGTGCATCCGGACTATCCGTCCGCGGTGCGCGCGATGACGCGGGTCGGCGCCAGCTTCGCGCCGGAGCCGGCGGCGGTGAAGACCTACGACGCGCTTTACCGCGAGGTCTACCGCGAGCTGTATCCGCGCCTGAAGCCCTTGTACGAACGCATTCGCCGCATCACCGGGTATCCGCCGTAGGCGCCCGTTCGCGGTGCCGCGCGCAGCGGTGCAGGCGTACCCGGCGCGGATCGGCGAGTAGCGAGGGCAGCTCGTCCACCATCGCGCGCGCGGTGCGGATCAGGTGCGGCTGGTCGTAAAAGCCGGCGTCCAGCGCCAGCTCGGCCAGGTTCATGCCTTCGCCCCACAGGTGCATGGCGTTCTGCAGGCGCAGGCCCAGCACGAACCGCCGCAGCGGCACGCCGAGCTGCGCCTTGAACAGGTGCATCAGGCGCGACTCCGACAGCCCCAGCTCCGCGGCCAGGGCGCCAAGCTCCAGCCGCGACGGCAGGTCGGAGCGCAGCCGCTCGACCAGCGCGGCGATGCGCGCGTCCAGCTCGCGCGCCGGGCCGTCGGCGAGGGCGGCGACCAGTTCGCCCAGCAAGACCTCCGCGCCGGCGCAGGACGGCAGCGCGCGGCGGAATGCCGCCAGGCGCGGCACAAACCGTTCCACGAGCGCCTCCGGCAGCGGGCAGGACGGGGCGCCGGCCAAGCGTGGGGCGATGCGGCGGAATTCGGGACGGTCGGGATCGACGTGCAGGACCAGCATCGCGCCGCCGCGCGAGTCCAGGCTCTGGCGGGCGTGCGGCGCCACCAGGGCGCCGCGGAGCCGGGCGTGCCGCCCGTCGACGTGCAGGTCGAACGGGCAGTCCAGCCCGACCAGCAGCGAAGCCGGAACGTGCCGGTGCGGGCGGTTGCGAAGCATGTGGCTGAACAGCAGCAGGCAGCCGGTCCAGACGTACATGTGGCGCAGCGCGTGCGCGCCGGCTTGCGGCATATGCGGATTCCCCCTCCATCTGCCGCCTCTGGATAGCAGGGAGCGGGCCGGGGCGCAACGCCCCGGCCGCGACCGCGGGTCAGCGCAGCTTTTCGCGCAGCTCCTGCATCACGAACAGCGGCCCGATCAGGAGGAACACCAGGTCGTCGAAGAACGAGGGCTTGGCGCCCTCGATGTTGTGGCCGACCAACTGCACGATCCAGGCGGCGACCCACAGCGCGCCGCAGATCGCGGCCAGCGGCAGCCCGGCGCCCTGGATCGCGACGATGCCGGCGACCGACGCCGCGAACCAGACCGCCATCGCCAGCGCGCTCGCCAGAGACAGGCGCAGGTAGAAGGCGAATGCCGGCAGGGCGCCGAGGGTGGTCGGGTTGACCCAGGGCGCCAGCTCGGGCGGCAGCCCCAGCCAGCGGCCGAGCGGCACCGCCCACAGCAGGCCCAGGGTCGTGAACGCGATCGTCGGCACGCAGATGAAGTGGATCCACTGGTTGACGGGGTTGCGGTGGGTCAAGGCGTATTCGTTGAGGAATTCGGTCTGGCTGCGCATGGTGTCGGTCCGGAGGGAGTGAAGACGCGCGCAGTCTGGGACAGGGTGGACGGCGGGTCTTGTATGAAGCTGCTGCGCGGCCGCGACCCGCCCGACCTGACGCCCGCCGCGTTGTTCGGGCGAGCGCCTTGCTTTAGTCTGCGGATCGATACCGCCACCCGCGGCGTTGCGGCCGTCGAAGCCGGCGCGCCGCAAAGTCATGCAGCAAATGGGCCTGTACACGACGACCGCCGCCGCCTCGATCCCGCCTTCGCCTCCCGCCGCTTCCCCGTTTTTCGACCCTGAACGCTGCGTCATGACGAGCCGTGCCCCGACGCTGGGAGCGCCGGCATGAAGTGGGTGCTGATCGCCGACGATCACCCGGTCGTGCGCCAGGGCGTGGAGCGCATCCTGGCGATGGACCGCTCGCTGCGCGTCGTCGGACACGCCGGCGACGGCTGGGAGGTGCTGGACAAGCTGCGCGAATTGCCGGCCGACGTGCTGCTGCTCGACCTGTGGATGCCGGGGCCGCACGGCGCGGAGCTGGTGCGGCGCGTGAAGAAGGCGCACCCCAGCGTCGCCGTCCTGGTGTTCAGCGCCGCCGCCGACTCGCTGATCGCGGCGCGCGCGATCCGCTCCGGCGCGGCGGGCTTCATCACCAAGGACAGCAACCCCGGCGACCTGATCGTCGCCCTCAAGCGGGTGGCCGAGGGCGGGCGCTACGTGCATCCCTCGGTGGCCGAGGCGATGGTGTTCGACAGCGGCGGCGGAGGGGACGAACTGCCGCACCACCGCCTGTCCGACCGTGAGATGCAGATCTTCCTGGAGATGGTCCAGGGCAAGTCGAGCAAGGACATCGCCGCCGCCCTGCAGATCACGGTCAAGACGGTAAGCACCCACAAGATGCGCCTGATGCGCAAGCTCGGCGTCGGCTCGACCGCGGGCCTGATGCGCTACGCCTTCACGCATGGCATTGCTTGCTGAGGCTTGTCAGAAAAATCTGACAAGGAATTCAGCACAATTCCAATAGTGGCGTGATGAACCTCCCATTTAGTCTGCCGCCCGTGCTTCGCCGAAATTCCCTAGCCGCTGCAACGGATCGCGTGCCTGTGTGCGCAACGTCCCGCAGGGCTTGCATGGCTTCGGTCCGGGGCGCCTCGGATGCGGTATTCCTGCCGGCGGGTTGGGCGCCGTGACCCCCATCGCGGCCGTGCCGCCCGCTGCCGAGGCGCCCCCTTTTTCCGCGCTTTTCGACGCCGCGCGCTACGCCTACGCGCCGTCGAGCCTGTTCTGGTTCACCGCCGCCGCCGCGCTCGCCGCCCTGGCGGTCGCGGTCGTGCGCCAGGAGCGCAGCAGCCGCATCGCCGCCGAGCTTGCCGTTGCCGCGGCGTTGATGGTGCTGTGGCTGTTCGACCGCGGCCTCGCCCGCCTCGCCGGCGACCCGGCGCTGGTGATGCAACTGGCGCGCTACGGCTACGTGTTTCCGACGCTGGCGGCGCCGCTGCTGTGCCGGCTGGTGGCCCTGCAGATGCGCAACGGCGAGCGCCGGCGCGGCTGGGTCGTCGGCAACTGGATTGCCGGCGCGCTGCTGGCGTATGCCAGCCTCGGCACGCCCTGGGTCGTTGCCGGCACGCTCGAGTACGGCTGGGGGCTCGAACCCCGGCACGGGCCGCTCGGCCATGCCCTGGTGGCGTGGCTGGCGCTGCTGATCGCCGTCGCCGTCGCCGATTTCCTGCGCGGCTTCCTGCGCGCGGCGCGCGGCGGCGAAGAGCGCCGGCGGCTGGCCTGGGTGGGCCTGGCGCTGGCCGCCGGCGGCCTGAGCCTGACCGATTTCCTGGCCGCCTCCGGGATCGCGGTGTTCCCGCTGTCCTGGGCCTCGCTGGTGCTGTTCGGCGGGCTGTTCGGCTACCTGTCCCTGCACTACGGCCTGGAGGAGATCTCGCCGGAGCTGGCGGTGCGCCAGATCGCGCGGGTTGCCGGCGTCGGCCTGCTGCTGGTCGACACCAACGGCATCGTGCGCTTCCTCAACCGCCGCGCGGCCAAGACCCTGGAACTGGACGAGCGCAAGGTGCCGGGCACGCCTTTGCGCCTGCTGCTGGGCGAGGAAGCCAACGTCGAGCGCCTGACGATCCTGGCGCGCTTCACCGACGACAAGATCGAGAAGGAGCTGAGCTACGTCCCGGCCGGCACCGACGAGCTGCACCGCCTGAGCCTGTCGGTGGCGCCGGTCCTGGATCACCGCGGGCGCGACGTCGCCTACGTCTGTTCCCTGCGCGACGTCACCGAGCAGCAGCGGCGCGAACAGCAGCGCCAGACGCAGGCGTTGCAGGACCGTCTCACCGGTCTGGCCAACCGCACGGCGTTTCTCGCCGCCCTGGACAAGGCCCTGCGCCGCGCGCGCGAGTTCCCGCCGGCGCCGTTCGCGGTCTACCTGACCGGGCTGGACCGCCTGCGCGTGGTCAACGAGGACCTGGGGTTCGCGGCGGGCGACCAGGTGCTGCGCGAGACCGGCCGGCGGCTGCGCGCGGCGGTCGGGCCGCACGACTGGGTGGCGCGCCTGGACGGCGACGAATTCGCGGTCCTGCTGCACGACGTCGGCGACCGCGCGCGGCTGCGCGACCAGACGGCGGAGCTGGACCAGGCCGTGCGCCAGCCGATCGCCCTGGGCGACCAGCGCCTGTACGTGCAGGCGACCTCGGCGGTGATGGCGCCGCCGCTGCCGTTCGCGGGCGGCGCGGAGCTGATGCGCCACGCCAGCATCGCCCTGCACCGCGCCAAGTGGCAGTGCCGCGGCGAGGTCCACTTCGCCGAGCCCGGCGCCCGCGGCGGCCAGCGCACGCGCCTGGAAGCCGAGCTGCACGACGCGCTGGAGCGTGGGCAGTTCGAGGTGCGCTACCAGCCGATCGTGGACTTCCGTGCGCGCTGCATCGTCGGCTTCGAGGCGCTGCTGCGCTGGGCGCACCCGGCGCGCGGCCTGTTGCAGCCGGCGGAGTTCATGGACACCGCCGCGGAAATCGGCTTGCTGTGCAACATCGACCGCATGACGCTGGAGCGCGTGTGCCGCGATTTCGGCGCGCTGCGTCGCCGCCATGCCGGCCGCGCCCCGTTCGTCAGCGTCAACGTCACCGACTGCGAGTTGCTGGACGCCGGCTTCGCCGCGCGCCTGCGCGCGCATCTCGACCGCCACGGCCTGCCGCCCGCCGCGTTCCGGCTCGAACTGCTCGAGCAGATCGGGCATGGCGAAGGGATGGAGCGCACGCTGCACGAGTTGCGCCGTCTGGGCATCGGCCTGTGCATCGACGACTTCGGCACGCGCTATTCCACGCTCAGCCGGCTGCACACCCTGCCGATCACCGGCGTCAAGATCGACCGCGAATTCACCCGCGCGATGCTGGTCGGCGAGGACGGCCAGCGGTTGGTGCAGAATATCGTCACCCTGGCGCGCAGCCTGAGCCTGGAGGTGATCGTGGAGGGAGTCAGCATGGCGGAGGAAGCGGTCCGCGTCGGCGCGATGGGCTGCCGCTACGCCCAGGGGTTCTTCTTCTCCGAGGCCGTGACGCTGGCGGAGGCCGAGGCGCTGCTGGCCGCCCCCGCCGCGTACGCGGAGCAGTTCGACACGCTGGACGCGATGCGGCCGGAACCGGCGCCGGGTCGCGCGCCGCCGGATGCCGGGGTCGTGAGCCATGAGGTCTACTGAACGGCCATGACCGCCGGCGAGCGCGTGGGCGAAGGCGGCGTGGCGGATAACGACTGGACCGAGCGGCGGCACATGGACAGCCGCTTCGAAATCCTGCTGGACGCCGCGCCCGACGCCATGCTCATCACCGACCCGCAGGGCCGCATGCTCGCGGCCAACTGCCACGTCGAGGAACTGTTCGGCCACCCGCGCCACGAAGTGCTCGGCCAGCCGGTGCAGATGCTGCTGGCCGAGCGCCTGCGCGAGCGCTACACCGCGCACCTGCGGCGCTACAGTGCGGAGACCGCGACCCGCGGCCGGCAGCGGATCGGCACTCGCACGCCGATCGCCGCGCTGCGGTGCGACGGCACCGAGTTTCCGGCCGAGGTCACGATCAGCGCGCTGCCGAGCGCGGGCGGGCCGCTGATCGTGCTGGCGGTGCGCGACACCACCGAGCAGAAGATCCTGGAGCAGGAGCTGAAGGCGCGTACTGCCGAAGCCGAGCAGCAATGGCGCAACGCGCACGCCGCCAGCCGCCTGAAGAGCGAGTTCCTGGCCAACATGTCGCACGAGCTGCGCACGCCGCTCAACGCGATCATCGGCTACTCCGAGCTGCTGCACTACGGCCGCGCCGGCAGCCTCAGCGAAGAGCAGCACGAGTTCGTCAGCGACATCCTGAACAGCGCGCGGCATCTGCTCCAGCTCATCAACGACGTGCTCGACCTGTCCAAGATCGAGGCCGGCAAGATGACGTTCCGCCCGGAGCCGGTGGACCTCGACCGCGTCGTCGGCGAGGTGATGGACGTGCTGCGCGCGCTGATCGTGCGCAAGGGAATCGAAGTCGACTACAGTGTGGATCCGTCCCTCACCGGCATCGTCCTGGATCCAGCCAAGCTCAAGCAAGTGCTCTACAACTACATCTCCAACGCGATCAAGTTCACCTACGAGCGTGGCCGCGTGCGGGTGCGGGTTGCGCCGGAAGGCGCCGAACGCCTGCGCCTCGAGGTCGAGGACAACGGCATCGGCATCGAGCCGGAGGACCTGTCCGCGCTGTTCACCGAGTTCCACCAGCTCGATCCGGGCGCCGGCAAGAAATTCCAGGGCACCGGCCTGGGCCTGGCGCTGACGCGCCGCATCGTCGAGGCGCAGGGGGGCGCGGTCGGCGTGCGCAGCCAGCCCGGCGCCGGCAGCACGTTCCACGCGATCCTGCCGCGCCAGCACCGTCTGGCGGAGGGCGCATGACCGTGCCGGGGGCCGACCGCATCCCGGTGCTGGTCGTGGACGACAACGAGGTGAACCTGCGCCTGACCCGCGTGGTTCTGCTCAAATCCGGCAGCTTCGAGGTGCGCACCGCCAACAGCGCGGAGGCCGCGCTCACCGTCCTGGCGGAGTTTCGCCCGCGCCTGATCCTGATGGACATCCAGATGCCGGGCATGGACGGCCTGACGCTGACGCGCCTGCTCAAGTCCAAGCCGGAGACGCGCGACATCGTCGTCGTCGCGCTGACCGCGTACGCCATGAAGGGCGACGAGGAGCGCGCCTACGCCGCCGGATGCAGCGGCTACATCACCAAGCCGATCGACACCGAGACCTTCGGCTCCGAGGTCGTCAGCTACCTGGGCGGGCCGCTGGCCCCTCCTTCGTAGAACGCACGCCGGCGCATGGAATCGCGGCTGCCGCAGCAAGTCATGCAGGACCTGCGCGCCGCCCGGCACGGCAAGCGCATCCTGCTGGCCGTCCCCAACGGCATCTCGCGCCAGCTGATGCTCGAGACCTTCGTCGCGCACGGCTACGAGGTGGCGCAGGCGGCGAACGCGGAAGCGGCGCTCAAGGCGGTCGCCACCCAGGTGCCGGACCGGGCGATCCTCGACGACGACCTCGAATACAGCAAGGGCGGCGAGCTGGCGCTGCGCCTGCGCCGCATCGACCGCGCCACCGACCTGCGCCTGTTCCTGCTGCTGTCGCCGCGCTCGCCGCCGCCGGGCGAAAGCGGCGTGCTGTACGCGCAGGTGCTGGCCAAGCCGGTGGAGCCGGACGAGCTGGTGCGCTGGGTCGACGCCGAGCTGGCGGCGCGGGTCGCCGGCCTGCGCGCCGACGGCCGGCGCCACACGGTGCTGCTGGTGGACGACAATCCCGTGCAACTGCGCATGGCCGGCGCCTACCTGACCCACGCCGGCTTCCGCGTCGTCACCGCCGCCCGCGGCCGCGAGGCGCTGGACCTGGCGCAGAAGGAGCCGCCGGACCTGGTCGTGGCGGACGTGCTGATGCCGGAGGTGGACGGCTTCACGCTTTGTTATGCGCTGCGCCGCGCGCCGGCGACGCACGCCGTGCCGGTGCTCTTGGTCACCAGCCACTACGTCGAGGACGGCGACCGCCGGCTGGCCCAGCGCGCGGGCGCCAGCGGCTACGTCGACCGCTCCGCCGGCCAGGACGAACTGGTCCGCGCGATCGCCGACTGCCTGCGCCGCAAGCCGCCCGCGCCGGTGCTGCGCTCGATGTCCGAGCTGCACGTCGAGCACCAGCCGCAGATCGTGGCGCAGCTGGACCGCCACGCCGCCATGCTCGCCGCCGAGACCCGGCGCAACAACGCCCAGGCCTTCGTGCTCAAGGAGATCGGCCTGATCGCCGAGACCCTGAGCCGGCTCGACGACGCCGAGCCGCAACTGCCGGAACTGGTGGTCGCCTGCCTGGAAAGCGCCGGCCTGTCGCGCGGCGTGATGTTCCTGCGCGACGCCGAAGGCAAGCTGCGGCCGGTCGCCTGCGCCGGCGGCGACTACATCCGCACCGAGGCCGAGCGCTACTTCGGAAACCCTGCCATCGTGCAGTCGGCGCTCGCCAGCCTGGAGCCGATCCGGGTGCCGGCCGGGGCCGAGCCGACTGCGGCGGAGCAGGCCTTCCTCGGCCGCACCGGCGCGCACTCCGCGGCCCTGTTCGCGGTGCGCGCGCTGGACCAGATCCTGGGCGTGCTGGTGCTGTTCTCCACCAGCCACTACCTGCAGCAGGCGGACTGGCTGCCGTTCGGCCGCGCGCTGGCGGCGCAGCTCGGCGCCACCATCCTGCGCTCGCGCGCCTGGCGCAAGCTCAAGGACTCCGAGGATCGCTTGCGGTCGATCTTCGAGAGCGCCAGCGACGCGATCTTCCTGACCGACGACCAGGGCCGCATCCTTGAGGCCAACCCCGCCACGCTGGCGCTGACCGGCTACGAGCTGGACGCCCTGTGCCGGCGCAACGTCACCGAGCTGGTGCCGGCGCACGCGCAAGCGCGCCTGCTGGAGGCGCTGGCGCCGCAGAAGGGCAGCGGCGGCGCGAGCCTGGAGGTGCCGTTCGTCACCGCCGGCAACGAGGAGCGCACCGTGCACCTGCGCAGCAGCCAGGTGCGGCCGGGCCTGCACGTGCACGTCGGCACCAACATCACCGAGCGCAAGCGCGCCGAGCGCCAGATCCACCAGCTCGCCTTCACCGACCGCGTGACCGAGCTGCCCAACCGCACCGCGCTGCGCGCGCAGACCGAGCGCGCGATCCGGCAGGCCGCCGCGCGCGGCCACAAGCTGTCGCTGCTGATCGTGGACCTGGCCAACTTCCGCAAGATCAACAGCATTCTGGGGCCGATGCTGGGCGACATGCTGCTGATGCTGGTGGCGCGCCGACTGATCAAGACGCTGCGCGAGGCCGAGATCGTGGCGCGCGTCGGCGCCGACGAGTTCGCCGTGCTGCTGCCGCGCATCGGCGAGGCGGACCAGTTGCAGGCCATCGTGGACAAGGTCCTGGCGGTGTTCCGCCCGACCTTCACGCTGGAGGACATCCCGCTGTTCGTGCGCGCCAACATCGGCGTGGCGGTCTACCCGCAGCACGCCGAGGACCCCGACGCGCTTCTGCGCAACGCCGACGTCGCGCTGCACGCCGCGCGCGTCAGCGGCCGGCCGTGGGCGCTGTACGACCGCGCGACCGACGCCTACGGCCCGCGCAAGCTCACCCTGCTGTCGGATTTGCAGCAGGCGATCGCGCGCAACGAGCTGGACCTGCACTTCCAGCCGCAGTTGTCGCTGGAGGCGCGCGCGGTCGCCGGCGTCGAGGCGCTGCTGCGCTGGAACCATCCCTCGCTCGGTCAGGTCGATCCGGCCGAGCTGGTCGCGGTCGCGGAAGGCTCCGAGCTGGTGCGGCCGTTGACGCACTGGGTGGTGAATGCGGCGTTGCGCCGCATGTGCGCCTGGCGCCAGGCCGGCATCAGCCTGCAGATGACGATCAACGTTCCGGCCAAGCTGCTGGCCGAGATCGGCCTGGTGCAGGAGCTGGACAAGCTGCTCACCGCCGCCAACGTGCCGCCGTCGAGCCTGTCGCTGGAGCTGTCCGAAAGCGCGCTGCTGGACACTTCGGCCGACGCGTTGGCGGCGCTGGAGGCGCTGCGGGCGCTGGGCGTGCGCCTCATCATGGACGACTTCGGGGTCGGCTATTCCTCGCTGTCGCAGTTGCAGAAGCTGCCGCTGCACGGCCTGACCATCGACCGCTCGCTGATCGCCTCGCTGCCCAGCCCCGGCAGCCAGGCGATCGTGCGCGCCGCCATCGCGCTGGCGCACGAGCTGGGGCTGCACGTCACCGCCGAGGGCGTGGAGACCAAGGAGGCGCTGCTGGCCCTGCGCGACTGGCGCTGCGACATGGTGCAGGGCTTCCTCATCAGCCCGGCGCTGCCGGCCGACGAGTTCGAGGCCTGGCTGCGCGCCTCGCCCTGGTTTGAGAACGCAGCGTCGGCGCTGTCGGCGCTGGAGGGTTAGCCGGCCTTGGCCGGATCGGGCCGAGGGTGAAGAAGACGGTCGCTCCTTCGCCCGGCTGCCCCTCGGCCCAGACCCGCCCGCCGTGGCGCTGGATCACGCGCTTGACCAGGGCCAGGCCGATGCCGGTGCCCTCGAACTCGTCGGCGCGGTGGAGCCGCTCGAAGGTGCGGAACAGCTTGCCCGCGTACGCCATGTCGAAGCCCACGCCGTTGTCGCGCACGAAGTGGATGCGCTCGCCGTCGCGGTCGAAGGCGCCGAGCTGGATGCGCGCCGCCGGCCGCGCGCGGGTGAACTTCCACGCGTTGCCCAGCAGGTTGCCGAGCGCGAGCTGGAGCAGCATCGGGTCGCCGTCGGCGTGCAGGCCGTCGGCGATCTCCCAGGCGACGCTGCGGCCCGCGTCGACGGCGTCGAGGTGCGCCGCAATGTCCCGCGCCATCCGGCTCAGGTCCGCGTCGGCGCGCTGAAGCGGCAGGCGCGCGACTCGCGCCAGCGTCAACAGGGCGTCGATCAACTTCGACATGTGCCGCACCGACTGCCGGATCTTGCGGACATGGCCGAGCCCGGTCTCGTCCTGCCGCCGGACACAGTCGGCCGCCAGCAGGTGGGCGCATCCGTCCACCCATCGCAGCGGCGCGCGCAGGTCGTGCGCGACCGAGTAACTGAAGGCCTCCAGCTCGGCGTTGGCGGCGGCCAGTTCGGCGGTGCGGCGCCGCACGCGATCCTCCAGCTCGTCGTTAAAAGCGCGCAGCGCCTCGCGCCGAAGCGCGTCCAGGCGGTCGAGCGCCGCCGCGTTCCAGCCGCTGGCGCCGGCGAACAGCAGGATCGAGCCGGTGACGACCAGGGTTACGCCGAACGGCGTGTCGTAAAGACCCGCGGCTTGACCGGCCAGACGCAGCAATCCCAGCAGCGTGGGGATGAGAACGGCGGCGGGGAACAGCCGCCGCGCCGCGTGGCCTCCGGGGCCGTCGCTCAGCAGCAGCCGCGCCGGCCCCGAAAACGGCCGCAGGCACAGGATCGCCACGGACAGCAGAACGATCGCGAGCGCGGTGTGAAACGCCAAGGCGGTGGTGCGCGGCAGCCAGTAGACGTGGGACACGCCGTAGAGGTAGCCGAGAAACGACAGGTAGCCGATGACGACCGCCGCGACGGCCAGTCCCTGGCTCAAGCCCCGGCGCCCCCGGCCGGGGGTCGCGTGCAGCAGGACGGCGGTCCCGATCAGCGCGAACGCGAGCGCGGTGGCGGGCGCCATGCGATTGGGCGAGAACGTGGCCGGCGACGCGCCGCGCTCCTCGAACAGCAGTTGGTCGATGCCGAGGTCCCAGCCGACCAGGTCTTGCGACAGGGTGGCGATCGCCAGCGCGACCACCGCGATCGCGCACGCGCGCGCCGCGGCGACGTTCCCCCGCGGCGGTCGCGCGCCGCGAAGCAGCAGGACGCTCGCGCCCGCCAGCAGGAAGCCGACGACGGTATTCGCCTTCATGGTGGGCCACTCGGGCCGGATGCTCTTGAGAGGGTCGATCCCGAACAGCCAGCCGGCGAGCACCAAGGCCGCAATCGCCAGCGGCGCGACCGCGGCGAAAATGAAGACCCGATCGATCCGCCGCACGCGGCGCGCGGCGAGTTCGGGATCGCCCGAAACTCCGGCATCCGCCTCGATGGCTTGCATCATGTGTCACCCGCCGGGTCCGCGAGCCATGCCCGGTTACGAGTCCGGGCGGAAAAGCGAAGTTCCCGGAATCCGCCGGCGGCGCGGGCGGCGCGGGCGGCGCGGCGGCGGTCAGCTCCGGCCGGGCGCCGGCAGCGCCAGCGACTGCAGCGCGCCGACGACCTCGCGCGCCGTCTGGAAGCGGTCCTCGCGCTTCTTGGCCAGCAGGCGGCGCACGATCCGCTGCGCGCCGTCGGGAATGCCGCGCACGTCCGGGATCGGCGCCTGGCGCTGCTTGTACAGCACGGCAAGGTGGGTGCGGGCGGAGTAGGGAACGTAGCCCGCCAGCATCTCGAACAGGATTGCGCCCAGGCTGTAGAGGTCGCTGCGCGGGTCCGGCTCGAAGCCCTCGGCCTGCTCCGGGCTCATGTAGTGCGGCGTGCCGAGCACGATGTCGGAGCGCGCCGGCCCGGTCCGCGCCTGCGCGCGCTGCGCGGTGCCGAAGTCGATCAGGACGAGGCTGCCGTCGCGCCGCCGCATGACGTTTTCCGGCTTGAGATCGCCGTGCACGACGCCGGCGCGGTGCACCGCATCGAGCGTCCCCGCGATCTGGATCGCATAGTCGAGCGCGTGGCGCAGCTCCAGCGGGCCGTTCAACGCGCTCAGGAAGTGGCGCAGGCTGCCGGCCTCGAAGTATTCCATGACGATGTAGGCGTACTCGTTGCTGAAGCCCTGCTCGTAGGTGCGCACGATGCGGCGGTCGGCGAGCCGCCGCAGCAGCTTGTACTCGTCCATGAAGCGCTGCACCGCCGCCGGGTCGGCGTGCAGGTGGCGCACGTCCATCAGCTTGAGCGCGAACGCGTCGCCGTCGGATTCGCGCTCGATCAGGTATACGCGCGACATCCCGCCGCGGCCCAGTTCGCGGACCGTGCGGTAGCCGTGCAGGAAGCGCGGGGCGGCGGCCGGGCCGGGCGTGCCGCGGTCGGCGGCGCGCTGCCGGTAGCGCTCGACCGCGCCGTGGCGGTCCAGGGCGCCCTCGACCGCGTCGGCCAGCACCTTGGGCGTGAGGTTGTGCTTGGGGATGTAGTCGGCGGCGCCGAGCCGGATGGCGTCCTCGGCCAGCGACTCGTAGCCGGCGCCGGTCAGCATGACGACCGGCGGAAACCCGGGCAGCGCCTGGAAGTGCGCCAGGTAGTCCAGGCCGGAGTGCGCGCCGAGGTCGTAGTCCAGGAACACCAGCCGGCACTCGGCGCCGGTCAGGGCGGCGGACGCCGGCCCCAGGCGCCGCGGGTCCTGCGCGAGCACCTGCGCGTCGGGCCAGCGTTTGGTCAGCAGGCTGCGCAGCAGGTTGCGGAAATCGGCGCTGGCGTCGATCAGCAGGAACTTCATGCGGCGCCATCCTTGGCCGGGCGCCGTGGCGGGATCAAGGCGTCGCGCCCTGTCCGGTGGGGTCGACGTGCCAGGCCGCCGGCGGCAGCGCGCCGCTCCAGCCGGGCGCGCGGTGCTCGGCCGACACGTGGGTGTAGATGCCGCCGCGCACGTTGAACACCGCGGTCAGGCGCATGAAGCGCGGCTGCGTCGCCGCCACCAGGTCGTCGAGGATGCGGTTGGTCACGTCCTCGTGGAAGTGCCCCTCGCCGCGGAACGACCAGATGTAGAGCTTGAGCGACTTCAGTTCCACGCACAGGCGGTCCGGCACGTATTCCAGGAACAGGGTGGCGAAGTCCGGCTGGCCGGTCTTGGGGCACAGGCAGGTGAACTCCGGCATCCGCATGCGGATCGCGTACTCGCGGCCGGGGCGTGGGTTGGCAAAGGTTTCCAGGGACTTGGACGGCTGCGTCGCCATTGGGGTGTCGCCAGGGGGTTTCACAAATCGGCGGGTAATTTACACTAGGCCCCTTCCGGGGTTCCTCCCAAGCAAGGGGCCGCTGCGCGGCACCCGACCCAATTCATGCGCCTTTCCTCCATCAAGCTGGCGGGCTTCAAGTCCTTCGTCGACCCGCAGCAACTGCCGCTGCCGTCCAACCTCACGGGCATCGTCGGCCCCAACGGCTGCGGCAAGTCCAACATCATCGACGCCGTGCGCTGGCTGCTGGGCGAGACCTCCATGAAGGAGCTGCGCAGCGCGGCCATGGAGGACGTGATCTTCAACGGCTCCAAGACGCGCAAGCCCGCCGGCCGCGCCAGCGTGGAGCTGATCTTCGACAACTCCGACGGCACCATCGGCGGGCCGTATGCGGCTTATTCCGAGATCGCGGTGAAGCGCGAGCTGACCCGCGACGGCAACTCGCAGTACTACCTCAACGGCGCCAAGTGCCTGAAGCGCGACGTCACCGACCTGTTCCTCGGCACCGGCGTGGCCGCGCGCAGCGGCTACGCCATCATCGAGCAGGGCATGGTCTCGCGCATGATCGAGGCCAAGCCGGAGGAGCTGCGGCAGTGGCTGGAGGAGGCGGCCGGCATCTCCCGCTACAAGGAGCGCCGACGCGAGACCGAGTCGCGCATCCGGGGGACGCGCGAGAACCTGGCGCGCCTCAACGACCTGCGCTCGGAGCTGGCGACGCGCCTGGAAGTCCTGCGCAAGCAGGCCGCCAACGCCGAGAAATACAAGGAGTACAAGGAGCTGGAGCGCCGCCAGAAGGCGGAGCTGCTGGCCCTGCGGCTGCGCGCCCTGGACCGCCAGGGCGAGGGCCAGGAGGCCGCCATCGCGGCGCTGGGCCAGGGGCTGGAGGCGGCCCGCGCCGGCGTGCAGCGCGCGCACGAGGCGCAGGCCGAGGGCGAGGCCGCGGTCCACCAGTTCAACCAGCAGTTGTCCGAGCGGCAGGCGCGCGTCTACGAGGCGGAGTCCGCCGCCTCGCGCCAGGAGCAGAGCCTGCAACACGCGCGCGAGATGAAGGCGCTGCGCCTGCGCGAGATCGAGCAGATCGCCCACCAGATCGCCGATCTGGCGCAGCGCGAGACGCGCGAGCAGGCGCGCTTGGTCGAGCTGACCGCGGCGCTGGCGCGCGAGGAAGCCGAGGCCGCCGCCGCCGAGGCGCGCGAGGCGCAGGCGCAGGAGGCGGTGGTCCTGGCCGAGGAGGCCGGCCACGATGAGGAGCACCGCTGGACCGAGTTCACCCAGCGATCAGAGACCCCGCTGATCCAGGCCGAGACCGAGCGCGTGCGCGTGCAGGGCCTGGAACGCACGGTCCGCCAGGCGCAGGAGCGGCTGGCGCGGCTGCAATCCGAGCAGTCGGCGCTGGACGCCGCGCCGGTGCAGGAATCGGTGTCCGCCGCCGACGTGGAGCTGGAGACGCTGGGCCGCGAGCTGGCCTCGACCGAGGAGCAGTTGCAGGCACTGGACCGCCAGGTGCAGGAGCTGCGCGATGGCCGCGCCGCCGCCGAAACCGCGCTGCACGAGGCGCGCCAGAGCCTGCAAGGCGCGCGCGGCAAGCTCGCCTCGCTGGAGACGCTGCAACAGGCCGCGCTGCGCGAGGACGACGCCGAGCTGGGCGGCTGGCTGCGCGACAAGGGCCTGGACCGCCTGCCGCGCCTGGCGTCGGCGCTGCAAGTCGATCCGGGTTGGGAGGCCGCGGTCGAGCACGTGCTGGAAGGCCTGCTGCAAGCGCCGCTGCTGCCGGAGTTCGCCGGCAAGGCGTTCGCCATGGGCGACGGTCCCAAGGCCGGCGTGACGCTGCTGGCGCAGGAGCCGGGCGACGCGCCGGGACGCATGGGCCGCCTGTGCGGCAAGGTGCAGGGTCCGGCCGCCGTCGTGGAGTGGCTGGCCGGCATCCATATCGCCGTGAACGAGCAGCAGGCCAAGGAGGTCGCCGCCAAACTCGGCCCGGCCGAATCCGTCATCACGCCGGACGGCGTATGGCGCGGCCGCCACTGGCTGCGCTACCCGCGGCAGGGCGCCGAGCAAAGCGGCGTCATCGCCCGCGGCGTGCTGCTCAAGCAGCTGCACGGCGAGGTCGAGGCGCTGGAAGCGGCCGTCCAGCAGCGCGAGCAGGCGCTGGGCGAGCTGCGCGCCCGCGCGCAGACGGTGGAGTCGCAGCGCCGCGAGTTCGCCGCGCGCCACGACCAGGCGCGCGGCCGCCAGGGCCAGAAGCTGGCGTTCCGGCAGGCGCAGGCGGTGCGGCTGGAGCAGATCCAGGGCCGCGCGCGACAGATTGCGCAGGAACTGGGCGCGGTCAACGCCGCGCTGGACCAGCAGACGCAGGAATTCAACGAGGCGCGCCACAACCTCGCCGAGCTGGAAGCGGTGGCGCAGCGCTTGCGCCAGGAAAAAGGCGAGCGCCAGCACGCCCAGGCGCGCGCCAGAGAGACCTTGCAGCAGGCGCGCGTGCAACTGGCGCAGGCGCAGGGCGCGCGGCAGAAGGCGCAGTTGCAGCTCGCCGGCCGCCGCAGCGCGCTGGAGGCCCTGCGCCAGGCCTTGCAGGACCTTGCGGTGCGCCGCGACGCGCTGGCGCAGAGCCGCGCCGAGCACGAGCGCGAGGCGGCGACGCTGGACGCGCCGCTGCAAGGCCAGGCCGAGGCGGCGCAGGCCGCCCGCGCCGCCGTGGAGGTCGCGCGCGAGGAGCTGCGGCTGCTGCGCCAGCGCGTCGAGGCCGCCGAGAAGCAGCAGGGCGAGCGCGTGCACCAGGCGCGCCAGGCCGAGTACGAGCTGGACGCCGCGCGCGAGCGATTGCAGCAGGCGCAGCTCGAATTCCAGGGTCTCTCGGTGCGGCGCCAGACGCTGGCCGACCAGATCCAGGAAAGCGGCTTCGTGCGCGAGGACCTGCTCCAGGCGCTGGACGAGGACGCGACGCCGGAGGCCTGGGAGGAAAAGCTGGCCGCGCTGGGCCGGCGCATCGAGCGCCTGGGCGCGATCAACCTGGCGGCGATCCAGGAGCTGGAGGAGGCGCAGCAGCGCGAGACCTATCTCACCTCGCAGCACGACGACCTGCACGGCGCGCTCAACACGCTGGAAGAGGCGATCCGCAAGATCGACGCCGAGACCAAGGAGCGCTTCAAGATCACTTTCGAGAAGGTCGACCGGATCTTCCGCGACCGCTTCCCGCGCCTGTTCGGCGGCGGCGAGGCGTACCTGGAGCTGACCGGCGAGAACCTGCTGGAGACCGGCGTGCGCGTGATGGCGCGGCCGCCGGGCAAGCGCAACAGCTCGATCCAGCTCCTGTCCGGCGGCGAGAAGGCGATGACAGCGGTGGCGCTGCTGCTGGCCCTGTTCCAGCTCAACCCGGCGCCGTTCTGCATGCTGGACGAGGTGGACGCGCCGCTGGACGACGCCAACGTCGGCCGCTTCGTCGAGGTGGTGCGCGAAATGTCGGCGAACGTGCAGTTCATTATCATCACGCACAACAAGATCTCCATGGAACTGGCCAACCAGCTCCACGGCGTGACCATGCAGGAGCCGGGCGTGTCGCGCCTGGTCAGCGTGGACGTGCAGAAGGCCGTGGAGCTGGCCGGCAAGAAAGAGGAAGCGATGGAGCCTGCCGCCGTATGAACGCTTTGCAATGGGCGCTGCTGATCCTGGGCGCCGTCGCCGTCGTCGCGCTGATCGCGACCAGCCGCCGCGAGCGCCGCGCGCTGACCGGCTGGCAGTCGCCGTCGTCGCGCAAGGAGCCGGTGGTCGGGTCCGAGGCGGCGCCGGCCGGCCGCGATGTCGCCGCCCCCGCCGCGGCGGCTTCGCCCGTGCCCTTCGACGAGTTCGGGGTCGGCAAGCCGCGCAGGCGCCCGGGCGAAGCGCCGCCGGCGCCCAAGCCTGCCGCCAGGTCGCTGCCGGTGGCGCCGACCGAGTTGCAGCTCGATCTGCCGGTCGCATCGACGGCCAAGCCGACGCCGGCCTTCCTCAAGCCCGCCGCGCCGAAGGCGGAGCCTGCCAAGGCGGCCGCGAAACCCGCGGCGAAGCCGGCCGACAAGCCCGAAAAGATCCTGGCGCTGTACATCGCCGAGTACGAGGGCACCAAGATCCTCGGCCCCAAGATCCACGCCGCGCTCAACGCGCAGAGCCTGCGTTACGACGCCCGCAAGAAGGCCTACGACCGCCTCCAGGGCGAGCAGGCGATCTACAGCGTGACGAGCCTGACCGCGCCGGGGCACCTGGACCCCGCCGAGGCCGCGCGCTTCAGCACGCCGGGCCTGGCCCTGTTCATGCGGCTGCCGGGACCGGCGCAGCCGACGCCGGCGTTCCGCGACATGCTGGCGACGGCGCACGCGCTGTCGCAGTCGCTCAACGCCGTGGTGTTCGACGCCGACCACAAGCCGCTGACCGAAGACAAGCTGCGCGCGCTCGCCGCCGAGGTGGAGGAGTGGGCGGGGCGTCAGGCCGTACCGGGCTGAGCGATGCCCGTGCCGGCCGCGGCCCGTGCGCGCGCCGAGCAGTTGCGGCGCGAGCTGAACGAGCACAATTACCGCTACTACGTCCTTGACGCGCCGACCGTCTCCGACGCCGAATTCGACGCCCTGTTCCGCGAATTGCAGGAACTGGAGCGGCACCACCCGGAACTGCCGACGCCCGACTCGCCGACGCAGCGCGTCGGCGGCGCGCCGCGCGCGGACTTCGCGCCGGTGCGCCACCGGCTGCCGATGCAGTCGCTCAACAACTGCTTCTCCGAGGACGAGCTGCGCGAGTTCGACCGGCGCGTGCGCGAGGGCCTGCGCCGCGACGCCGTCGAGTACGTCGCCGAGCCCAAGCTCGACGGCCTGGCGATCTCCCTGGTCTACGAGCACGGCGTGTTCGCCCGCGGCGCGACCCGCGGCGACGGCGAGACCGGCGAGGACATCACCGAGAATCTCAGGACCGTGCGCAGCATCCCGCTGCGCCTGCGCACCGGCCATCCGCCGCGGCTGGCCGAGGTGCGCGGCGAGGTGTATCTGCCGCACAAAGGGTTCGAGCGGCTCAACCGGCAGCAGGCGGAGCGCGGCGAGAAGACCTTCGTCAATCCGCGCAACGCCGCCGCCGGCTCGCTGCGCCAGCTCGATCCGCGCATCACGGCGAGTCGGCCGCTGGCGTTTTACGCCTATGCGCTGGGACATCGCGAAGGATTCCAGGGTCCGCGCACTCATTTCGAGGTGCTCGCGCTGCTGCGCGAATGGGGCTTCGCCGTTTCCGGGCTGGCCGAGATCGTCGACGGCTTCGACGGCTGCCGGCGCTACTACGAGCGCCTGGCGCAGCGGCGCGCGACGCTGCCGTACGACATCGACGGCGTGGTCTACAAGGTCAACGACATCGCCTCCCGCGAGGAGCTGGGCAGCGTGGCGCGCGCGCCGCGCTGGGCGGTGGCGCACAAGTTTCCGGCCGAGGAAGCGGTCACGGTCCTGGAAAACGTCGAGTTCCAGGTCGGCCGCACCGGCGTGCTCACGCCGGTCGCGCGCCTCAGGCCGGTGTTCGTGGGCGGCGCCAACGTCGGCAACGCCACCCTGCACAACATGGACGAGATCGCGCGCCTTGCCGTCGAGATCGGCGACGAGGTGGTGGTGCGCCGCGCCGGCGACGTGATCCCGGAGATCGTGCGCGTGCAGCGGCCCGGCGCGCAGCGGCGGGCGATCCGGCTGCCGGCGCACTGCCCGGTCTGCGGCGGCACGGTGGAGCGGGCCGAGGGCGAGGTGGCGGCGCGCTGCATGAACGGCCTGTCCTGCCGCGCGCAATTGCACGGCGCGCTGCTGCATTTCGTCTCGCGCCGGGCCATGGACGTCGAGGGCTTGGGGGAAAAGCTCCTGGCCCAGCTTGTCGGCGCCGGCCGGGTGAGCAGCCCCGCCGACATCTACCGCCTCGACGCCGCGACCCTGGCGGGACTGGAGCGCATGGGCGAGAAGTCGGCCGAGAACGTCATGGCGGCGGTCGGCAAGAGCAAGCAGACCACGCTCGCGCGGTTCCTGTATGCGCTCGGCATCCCGGACGTCGGCGAGGCCACCGCGCGCGACCTCGCCGCGCACTTCGGCTCGCTGGAGGCGCTGATGGAAGCGGCCGAACAGGACGCCCCGACCACGCACGCCGCGAAGGACAAGGACCGCTGCCCGCGGCTGCGGCAGGTGCCGGACGTGGGGCCGGTCGTCGCCGCCTGCGTCAGCCACTTCTTCGGCGAACCGCGCAATCGCGAGGTGATCCGGGCGCTGCGCGACGCCGGCGTGAGCTGGCCGGCGGCGGAAAAGGCGGCGGGCGGCGCGCTCGCCGGCAAGACCCTGGTGTTGACCGGAACCTTGCCCGGCATGAACCGGGACGAGGCTGCCGAGCTGATCCTGGCGCACGGCGGCACCGTCAGCGGTTCCGTGTCCAAGCGCACCGATTACGTCGTTGCCGGTGCGGACGCGGGGTCCAAGCTGGAGAAGGCGCAGAAGCTCGGCGTGCCGGTCCTGGACCTGGACGGCCTGCGGCGGCTGATCGGATAGATCGCCCCATGCGCGACTGGCTCGGGGTTTTCGCCGCCGCCGCCCGGGCCGCCGTCGCCGGCCTGCTGGTGTTCCTGTGCGTGCGCGACCTGCCGGCGGCACGCGCGCACGACGAGATCGACGCGCTGCCGGGCTTCGATTTCCGCGCCGAGGCCGACGCGCTGATCGGCGAGGAACGCTACGACGAGGCGCTGCTGGTGTTGGACGCTGGCCTGGAGCTGGCGGCGCCCGGCGAGCGGACGACGCTGGAGGAGACGCGGCGGCGCGCGCAGGCCGAACAGGGCGAAGTGCTGCGGCGCGCCCGCGCCGCGGCGCTCGGCGCCTGGACCGGCCGCGGCGACTCGGCGGAGGCGCTGGGCGGGGCGCTGATCGCGGACCTGTTCGTGTTCGGCGACGTGCGGGACCTGGTGATCGAGGGCGGCCGCGCGCTGCGCGGCGAGGACGCCGACGAGGTCCTGGTCGCGCTTTCCGCGGCCGGAATCGGGCTGACGGCGGCGCCCGGCGCCGACCTGGGAGCCGCGCTGCTCAAATTCGCGCGCCGGGTGGGCGCGATGAGCGAGGCGTTTGCGCGACACCTGATCCGGCTGGCGCAGCGCGCGGTGCGGCAGGGGCGCGGCGACGAGCTGGCCGCGGTGGCCGCGGACGCCGGCGCGCTGGCGCGCGGCACGCGGCCGGGTGCCGCGCTGGCCATCCTGCGACACGTGGACGATCCCGCCGGGTTGCGCTGGGCGGCGCGGATCGCCGAGCGTCCGGGCGGCGCCTTCGCGCTGTGGCTGGGCGGCCGGCCGGCGCTGGCCTGGGGCATGGGCGCCGGCCCGGGTGCGGAGAAGCTGCTGCTGCGAGCCGCGCGCAAGGGCCGCGCCGGCATGGGCTACCTGGCCGCGCACGGCGACCTGCTGCTGCGGGCGCACCCGCTGCTCGGCCTGTTCAAGGCGCTGCGCAAGGGGCATCCGCAAGCCCTGGCGGCGGACGCCTTGAGGCGGCACGCCGGCGCAGTGCTGGGACTGCTCGGCGCTTGGCTGGCATATGAGCTGACGCGGATGGCGGCAGGGCTGCGGCGCCGTTGGGTCGGGGGCTGACGCAGCCGGCGGCTGCGCCGGCGAAATATCCGCGGTTGGGAGGAACTCGGTGGCGCGCCGGCGGGTCGATCTTTACCCCAAGGGTTGCTTCGATCATGCATCGTTCCTCGCATTACGCACCGCGGCGCTTGGTCAAGGACTCCAGGCAGGCCGACGGCGGCGACGCGCAGCGGGCGCTCCTGGCGTCGATCGTCGCCTCCTGCGACGACGCCATCGTCAGCAGCACGCTCGACGGCATCGTCACCAGTTGGAACGGGGCGGCCGAGCGGCTGTACGGTTATAGCGCCGAGGAGGCGACCGGCCGGCCGCTGTCGCTGCTGCTCCACTCGGATCGCGGCGACGAGCTGGGCGCGATCCTGCGCAGCGTTCGCGAGGGCGAGCGCGTCGAGCATTTCGAGACCGCGTGGATGCACAAGGACGGCAACCCGGTGCAGATCTCCCTGACGGTCTCGCCGATCCGCGACGGCGGCAAGGTGACTGGCGTGTCCGCGGTGGCGCGCGACATCAGCGAGCGCAAGCGGGCCGAGACGCAGGCCCGCACCAGTTCCGAGTACGTGCGCAGCCTGATCGAGGCGAACCTGGACCCGCTGGTGACGATCAGCGCCGAGGGCAAGATCACCGACGTCAACGAGGCCGCGGTCAAGGCGACCGGGGTGCCGCGGCGGGAACTGATCGGGACGGACTTCTCCAACTATTTCACCGAGCCGGAGCGGGCGCGCGAGGGCTACCAGCAGGTGTTCGCCAAGGGCTTCGTCACCGACTACCCGCTGACGATCCGGCACCAGGACGGGCG
>JACPFV010000036.1 GCA_016182805.1 Gammaproteobacteria bacterium | reverse complement strand
CGCGTCGGCCAGCATCCGGCCGCACGCGTCGCCGAGCTCACGCCGAGGCTGTGGAGGCAGCATTTCGCCGCCCACCCGCTGCGCTCGGACCTGGACCGGATCGGGAAGTAAACGACGCCGCGGAGTTACCGGTTACGCTGCTCCAGCGCTTGAACCCAAGCGCCATCAATGGCCTCGGTGGCGAGGCGCTGGCCGGTTCCGAGCAGATGCCGGCCCTCTTTTTCCGCGATCTCCAGCAGGGCGAGCAGGCGCGAACGGTTTGCGGCGGTCACAGGAGCACTCCCTGCTTGTGGGCGACCTCATGGATGGGCTGGACCGGAGTAAGGGGGTCAACCAGGACAACGTCAATGCGCTGTTCCCCCAGGGCGATCTGCAATTCGGCGGCCAGTCGGCTGGCCATGGCTGCGCGGTTGCTCAACGGCTCGCCGACTTCCACCAGCAGATCGATGTCGCCGCCGCAGGCGTAATCGTCCACCCGCGATCCGAAGAGACTTACGCGCGCATGGGCGCCCAGAAGGGCTCGGACCCGGTCGCGTATGGCCTTGGTCTGCTCGGGGGATAACCTCATCGTCGATGCCTGTCGCGCGACAAACGCGCGGCTTCGCGCCAGTTGCCGGGGGGCATTGTAGCGCTGGGTGATGCTGCGAACACCCTTGCGCGTCGCCGTTGCACGCGTCTTAAACCCCGTCAGAATCTGAAGCTGGCGGGCCAATAGAGCTTGCTGTTCCGCAAAGAGATCGCTCACGACAGGCGAACTCCCGTGAGTCGTGCAATGCGCGCAATGGGGGGCGGCGCGTCGGCAGCCGTCGCGATCAAGTCCACCGGCACGCCAAGGCGGCGTTCGAGCAAGGCTTGGGCTTTCAGGGTTTGCCGCAGCGCAGGCTTCGGTTCCGCCTCGATCATGAGATCGATGTCGCCGCCCGTGGCTACGTCGTCAACCCGCGAGCCAAACAGCCATACGCGTGCGCCCGCCCCGAAGGACTCGGCGGCGGTCTGGCGGATCACCTCGACTTGGGCTTCGGTCAGGCGCATATGACTGGGCATGATATCCGCCCGGCCGACCCCGGGGGAAAGTTCAAGCAGTCGTCGGGAGGGCGGCCCGCGACGGATGGAGGAGGCGTGAACCGGTTGGCAGTTGGAAAAACCGTCTCCAAAAAGCCACAATGCGCGCCCGGACGCGGTTGCCGCGGCCCGGATCAAGAAGCGGGTTGGGCGCAGGGATTGGGTTAGGCGCCCGGATCGAGAGGAGTGCAGGGAGCGCGGTGACAGGCTCCCAAGAAGAGTCGCCCATGATCGATGGGGGTTTCGAGCACCGTGCCGTGGAGTCGACGCCGCCGTCCGGCGCGTCGCGCTGCCGCGCGCGGATTCCGGTTGTGCTGCCGCGCCGCGCGCGCGGCGCCGCGCGCTAGGCCGTTCGCCTATGGCGTCGCATCCCGCGGTTTCCGTGCAGCGCAGACGCGCGAAGCGTGCCTCGCTGGTCCTGGGCGCGCTGTTCTGCACGGTCTGCATCCTGACCCTTCTGCCGCGGCAGCCGAAGTTCTATCCGACGATCGCGATCGACGCGGCCAAGTCCGTGCGCCTGACCGTTTTCCAGGAGCCCACGCGCACCCGCGCCGAGTGCCTGGGGCGCATCCGCGAGGTGGCTGGCGCGGTGGTCGCCGCGTGCGAGGCGTGCAATGTCGTCGCCGAGCAGTGCACGCCGGAACTGAGCCCGAACGAGAGGCGCATTCTCAAGGGCCACGCCACCGATGTCTCGACCGCGCGCATCGCCGGCGGGGTCATCGTCTACACCGCGGAGTCGCCCGGCCTGGCGCGGCAGACCTGCCTGGAGGTCGAGCGCGTTTATGGCGCCGCCGGGCCGACGATCCTGGATTGCGTGCCGGCCGGCCCGGCCAATCTTTCGCGCGCCCGGGAGCACCTGGAGCCGGCGCAGCCCGCCACGATGCCGACGCCGGGCTTCCTGATCGCGCTGACGCTGGCGGTCGCCGGTGTCGCGTTCCTGGCGTGCTACGTGCTGGTCGCTTTCGAAGGGGTGCATGCGCGCCTGAGCGCCGATCTTCCCGGCTCCGGCCCGCAGAAGTTCCACTCGCGCCCGACGCCGCGCGTCGGCGGCATTGCGCTGGCGCTGGGCCTGATCGCGGGCGTGGTCGCGCTGCGCTTCGTCCCCGGCCTGACGCCGCGCTCGCTGGACGGCCTGACCGTGCTCGCGCTGTGCGCGATCCCGGCGTTCGGCGGCGGCCTGGCGGAAGACCTGACCAAGCGCGTCGGCCCGGCCGCGCGCCTGCTGCTGACGCTGTGCGCGGGCGTGGTGGCCGCGCTCGCCGTGGGCGCGACGCTGGACCGACTGGACGTGCCGGGTCTGGACTCGCTGCTGCTGCTGCCGGTGGTGCCGGTGCTGTTCACCGCCTTCGCGGTGGCCGGCGTGGCCAACGCGATCAACATCGTCGACGGCTACAACGGGCTGGCCTCCGGATACGCGATCATCGTGCTGGCCGCCTTCGCGACTCTTGCACTGCTGCTGCACGACCGGGTGGTTCTGTGCGCGTCCCTCATCATGCTGGGCGCGCTGGCCGGCTTCCTGGTCTGGAACTGGCCGCTGGGCCGCCTGTTCCTGGGCGACGGCGGCGCCTACCTGCTGGGTTTCTGGGTGGCGGAGCTGGCGGTGCTGACGGTGCTGCGCAACCCGGAAGTCTCGCCCTGGTTCCCGCTGGTGCTGCTGATCCACCCGATCTTCGAGACCCTGTTCTCGATCTACCGGCGCGCCCTGATCCGCGGCCGCTCGCCGGGCCAGCCGGACGGCTTCCACTTCCACACGCTGATCTTCAAGCGCCTGGTGCGTATCCACGTCGGCCGCAAGGATCACCGCTCGCGCCTGGCGCGCAACAACGGCGTGGCGCCCTATATCTGGGTCATGACCGCCATGGTGAGCGGCGCCGCCCTGTCGTTCTGGTCGAGCACCGACGCGCTGGTCACCATCGCGCTGGCGTCGTGCATGCTGTACGTGTGGATCTACAACCGCCTGCTGCGCTGGCGCGCGCCGAAGTGGCTCGTATTCCAGGGCCGCAAGCCGGCGGCCGCGCCGATGCCGCACGCCGCCGTCGCCGCCGAGGACGCCGTCGCTGTGAGCGGGCCGCGCAAGTAGGCGCGGCGGGGTTTACGAGGTCTTCAAGAAGGTACGGACGCAGGACGCGCATTTCGAGGGGATGGCCGGCGGATGCCGGAACCTACGGCAGGCACTTGCCGGGATTGAGAATCTCTTTCGGGTCCAGCTCGCGTTTGAGACCGCGCATCACCGCCAGCGTGTCGGCCGCGACCTCCCAGCCCACGTAGTCGCGCTTCTCCAGACCCACGCCGTGCTCGCCGGAGATGGTGCCCTCCAGCCCCAGCACCAGGCGGAACACCTCCTCCAGGCAGCGCTGCATGGCGTCGCGCTGGCGGGCGTCCTGGGCGTCGCCGAGCAGGTTGACGTGGATGTTGCCGTTGCCGGCATGGCCGAAGTTGACGATGCGGATGCCATGCTTGCGCGCCAGCTCCGCCAGCCCGTGCATCAGTTCCGGCAGCCGGCTGACCGGAACGGCGACATCCTCGTTGATCTTGTTGGGCGCCAGCGTGCGCAGCGCCGGCGACAGCGCCTTGCGGCAGGCCCACAGGTCGCCGGCCTCGTCGGTGCCGCGCGCCGCTTTCAGCTCGACCAGGCCTTCGCCCTCGGCGGCGCGGGAGATCGCGCGCACGGCGTGCTCGATCGATTCCGCGCTGCCGTCGGCCTCGATCAGCAGGATTGCGCCGGTGCCGGCGGGCACGCCGGTGTCGCGGTAGCCCTGCGCGAGCCGCACGGCGTCGCCGTCCATGAACTCCAGCGCGCAGGGCGTCTGCGGCTGGCGCATGATCCGCGCGACCGCGGCGGCGGCGGCGTTCACGTCGCGGTAGCAGGCGCGCAGGGTGCGCACGCATTCCGGCCGGGGCAGCAGCTTGAGCGTGGCCTCGGTGATGACGGCGAGCGTGCCTTCCGATCCGACCAGGAGGCGCGTGAGGTCGTAGCCGACCACGCCCTTGGTGGTGTGGCAACCGGTCTTGATGCCGACGCCGGCGCCGGTCACGGCGCGCAGCCCCAGCACGTTGTCGCGCGCGGTGCCGTACTTCACGGCGCGCGGGCCGCCGGCACAGGTGCCCAGGTTGCCGCCGACGGTCGAATAGCCGGCGCTGGTCGGGTCCGGTGCCCAGAACAGGCCGTGGCGGCCGGCGGCCGCCTGCACCTCGGAGTTCAGCGCGCCGGACTCGCAGTCGAGCATGCGGTCGTCGGGCGCCACGCGCAGGATGCGGTTCATGCGCTCCAGCGACAGCACGACGCCGCCGGCGACCGGAACGGTCGCCCCGGTTGTGTTCGTGCCGCGGCCGCGGACGACCAGCGGGATCGCGTGCTCGTTGCACAGGCGCACCAGAGCGGCGACCTCGTCGTGCGACGCGGCCAGCGCCACCGCCTGCGGCAGGGCCACGCGCCGGCTGTTGTCGTAGCCGTAGGCGAGGCAGTCGGCGGGATCGGTGAACAGGCGGTCGGGCGCGAAGATCTCGCGCAGGCGGCGTGCCGTGGCTTCGGACAGTGCGGGGTTCATTGGCGACGCGTCCCTACCTGGCCCTCTCCCGGGGGAGAGGGGATTTT
Organism: Gammaproteobacteria bacterium; assembly: GCA_016182805.1. Classification (GTDB taxonomy): domain Bacteria; phylum Pseudomonadota; class Gammaproteobacteria; order Nevskiales; family Nevskiaceae; genus JACPFV01. Next base: position 62,891 of record JACPFV010000036.1, on the reverse strand, counting down.
CAGGGCTGCGTGCGCGGGAACAGCAGCTCGTCGATCGCATCGCACAGGCAGTGCAGCAACAGGATGTGCACCTCCTGGATGCGCGCGGTGACGTTGGAGGCGGCGCGCAGTTCCACGTCCGCGCCGGCGAGCGCACGGGCCATCTTGCCGCCGTCGCGGCCGGTGAGGGCGAGCACGGTCATGCCCAGAGCGTGCGCGGCGTCCATCGCCTTGAGCACGCTGCCGGAATTGCCGGAGGTGGAGATCGCCAGCAGCACGTCGCCCGGCCGGCCCAGGGCCTGCACCTGCTTGGCGAACACGGCGTCGTAGCTGTAATCGTTGGCGATGGCGGTGAGCGCGGAGGTGTCGGTGGTCAGCGCGATGCCGGCCAGGCCCGGCCGCTCGCGCTCGAAGCGGCCGGTCAGCTCCGCGGCGAAGTGCTGCGAATCCGCCGCCGAGCCGCCGTTGCCGCAGGCCAGCACCTTGTTGCCGGCCTTGAGCCGTTGCGCGAGCAGGGCGGAGGCTCGCTCCAGCGCCGGCAGCGCGGCCGCCAGCGTGTCGCGCTTGGCCTGGATGCTGGCTTCGAAATGGGAACGCAGGCGGGCGGTGAGGGACATGGCTTACTCCGAAACGTCGAAGGCATCGCGCAGCCACTGAATCCGGCCGGCGCCGTCGACGCCCACGATATCAAAACGCAGCGGGCATTCCGCCAAATCCGGGCGCTGGGCCAGCAGCATGCGCGTGGCGAGCACGATGCGCCGTTGCTTGCGCGCGTCCACGCTTTCGGGCGCCGAGCCGAAGTCGCTGCGCGCGCGGGCGCGCACCTCGACCACGACCACCGCCGGCCCGTCGCGCATCACCAGGTCCAGCTCGCCCCGGCGGCTGCGGTAGTTGCGGGCGACGAGCTTGAGGCCTTGCGCGAGCAGGTGGGCGAGCGCGCGGTCTTCGGCCAGGGAGCCGTCCATGGGCGAACGCGTCCGGCGGCGCCTACTGCGCCGCCGGTTCGCCCGGCAGCTCCGGCACCAGCGGCTCCAGGCCGCCCCTGACGACCTGCGCGCAGCCCAGGCCGCGGCGGATCGCGCCGTCGTCCTGCATCGAGAGCGTGCCGGTCGCGGCGGGGAAATAGCTGCCGGCGGCGAGCTGGCCGCCGTGGATCAGCGCGGCCACGGTGTAGGCGTCGTAGCCCAGCGCCAGCAGGCGCGAGTATTCCTTGCCGCGCGCAGGGAACAGGGCCTCCAGCTCGGCGCGCGCGGCGGCCAGGCGCTCGTTGCCGCCCAGCATCCAGGGCATATCGCAGAAGCGCAGGCCATTCAGCTCCTCGTCCGGCGCGCCGCCGTCGTACACCGCGGCGGTGGCGTAGACCGGAAGGCCGGTGGCGCGGTGGAAGCGCAGCTGCGGCAGGATCAGGCGCGCCTGCTCGGCGCGCGCGGCGACGAACACGAAGTCCACGTCCTCGCGCCGGCGCGGCTCGAACTTCAGCTCCGCGCCCAGCAGGTTGGACAGCGCGCGGTGCCGCTCGCGGCTGGCGTCCAGCGCCAGGACGCCGGTGATCGGCTGGCCGAAGTCGCGCGCGTCCGGCGCGAAGTCGCGGGCGTCCGCCAGGTGCCCGCCCAGCTCGTGCAGGCGCTGCGCGAAGGCGTTCCGCACGCGCGCGCCCCACTCCGTCTCCGGGACCAGGGCGACGGCGCGCAGCAGGCCCTCGCTGGCGGCGATGTCGGCGACCTGGCGCGCCTCGTCCTCCGGCGCCAGGCCCCACTGGTAGAGATCGCGCGGCGCGACCGCGCCGGGATCCAGGTAGTTGAGCGCCAGCACCGGCACCGGCGGGCTGCCCAGGCCGGCCAGCGCGGCGACGCCCTCCTTGCGCAGCGGGCCGAGGACGAAATCGGCGCCGTCGGAAACCGCATGCCGATAGCCGTCGATCAGGGTCTCGTCGGCGACGCCGCCGTCGTACACGCGCACCTGCGGGCGCGGCTCCGGCGCGCGGAAGTAGGCCGCCATGAAGCCATCGCGCACCGCCTCGGCGGCGGCGGCGAAGGGGCCGGTCAGCGGCAGCAGCAGGGCGACCTCGTTCAGCTGCGCGCGGCGGTATTCCTCGATCGGCTTGAACTGGAAGCGCAGGGACGGGATGCGGTCGGCCGCCGGATGGCCGGGGAAGCGCGCGTGCCATTCCTCCAGCGCCGCCTCCAGGTTGCGGTAGTCCAGCCAGACCGAGCGGCCGATGCGCGCCAACTCGATCCAGCCCTGGGTCGCGGCGTCGGCCTGGGCGAAGCGCAGGCCGATGCCGTCGAGGTCGGCCGTCGCCAGCAGCCGCCACAGCAGCTCGCGGTTCTCGGCGAGCTGGGCGGGATCGGTCAGCAGGCGCTCGCGGTCGGTCAGCGTGCGCACGGCGTTGAGCGGATCGCCGACGCGGAAGTACGCCTCGCCGCGCACGCGCTCGACGCGCGCGGCCAGCGCCGGCTCCGTGACCTGCCAATGGCGCGGCAGCGCCTGCAGCGCGGCCTGCGGCTGGTCCTGCGCGAGCAGGATTTCCGCCTGCGCGGTGTCGTAGCGCAGGCGGCCGGCGAAATCGAGCGCGGCCGGCGACAGCGTCGCCAGCGCGGCCTGGGCGCGCCGGATGTCGCCGGCGGCCAGCGCGCGCTCCGCCGCGGCCAGCGCCGCCTCCGGGCCGGACGCGGCGGCCGCCGGCGTCGGCGCTTGCGATGCCGGCGGCGGCACGGCGGCCGGCGTCGGCCGATAGGGCGGGCGGGCGCAGGACGCGAGCGCGCCCAGCAGCCCGCAGATCAGGGCGAGGCGGAAAAAGGTCGGCATGGCGATAAAGTATGCCTTTCCGCTCCCCGCATTGCAGACATGTCCGACGCGCCGATCGAGTCCGTGGCCCAGGCGGGCACCCTGTACGTCGTCGCCACGCCGATCGGCAACCTGTCCGACCTGTCGCCGCGCGCGCTCAAGGTGCTGGCGGCGGTGGACCGCATCGCCGCCGAGGACACGCGCACCAGCGGCCAGATGCTCGGCCACTTCGGCCTGCGCCGGCCGATGGTGGCGTTGCACGAGCACAACGAGGACGCCGTCGCCGCCGAGCTGGTGGCGCGGCTGCGGCAGGGCGAGAGCCTGGCCCTGATCTCCGACGCCGGCACGCCGCTGGTCAGCGATCCGGGCTTCGCGCTGGTGCGCGCCGCGCGCGCCGCCGGCGTGCCGGTGGTGGCGGTGCCGGGGCCCTGCGCCGCGGTCGCCGCCCTGTCGATCTCCGGGCTGCCCTCGGACAGCTTCGTGTTCGCCGGCTTCCTGCCGGCCAAGGACGCGGCGCGGCGCAAGAAACTGGAGGAACTGGCGCGCGAGACGCGCACCCTGATCCTGTACGAGTCCAGCCACCGCATCCTCGACAGCGTGCAGGCGATTGCCGAGGTGTTCGGCGCCGCGCGCCGGCTGTGCCTGGCGCGCGAGATGACCAAGCTGTTCGAACAGAGCCTCACCGCCGGCGCGGCCGAGGTGCTCGACTGGCTCAGGCAGGACGCCAACCGCCAGAAGGGCGAGTTCGTGCTGGTCGTTGCCGGCGCGGAAACGGAGCGCACGCCCGCGGATCGGGCAGAAAATCTCCTGCGCGTGCTGCTGCGCGAGCTGCCGCCGGCGCGGGCGGCCAAGCTGGCGGCCGAGCTGACCGGTTTGAAGCGGCAGGAGCTATACGACCTGGCGCTGCGAGTTCAGGGCGCCGCCGGCCCCGGCAACACGTAGAACAGCACCGCGAAATAGTGCAGCACGCTGCCGCCGAGCACGAACGCGTGCCAGATCGCGTGGTGGTAGCGCAGGCGTTCCCAGACGTAGAACGCCACGCCGCCGGTGTAGCTCAGGCCGCCCGCCACCATCAGCGCCAGCCCGCCGGTCTCCAGGCGGTCGAGCAGCGGCTTGGTCGCGACGACGGCGCACCAGCCCATCGCCAGGTAGATCCCCAGCGACAGCTTCTCGAAGCGCCCGGTGAAGAACACCTTGAACGCGACGCCGGCCAAAGCCAGGCTCCAGGTGGCGGCGAACAGCGACCAGCCCCAGCTGCCGTTGAGCGTGACCAGCGTGAACGGCGTGTAGGTGCCGGCGATCAGGAAGTAGATCATCGAGTGGTCGACGATGCGCAGCACGTGCTTGGCGCGCGGCAGCGGGATGCTGTGGTACAGCGTCGAGGCGGTGTACATCAGCACCAGCGTGGCGCCGAACACGCTGCTCGCGATCATGTGCCAGGCGTCGCCGTAGAGCGCGGACCGTGCCACCAGCACGCACAGGCCGACGATCGACAGCACGGCGCCCAGGCCGTGCGTCGTCGCGTGGGCGATCTCCTCGCCTACCGTGTACAGCTTGTCGCGCGCCTGGCGGGCAGCCTGGTTCACGGAGGCGCGCAGCGCGCTGTCGCGGCCCGGTTCGGCTTGGCGGAGGGTGTTGTTGATCGGAGGGCTCCTGCGTCTAGGCGGCCTGCGCCTGCTGCGCGGCCAGCGACTTGATCCGCTCGACCATGGCGTAGAAGCCGTTGCGGCGGTTCACGGTGATCTGGGCCTCCAGGCCCAGGCGGCCGAAGATCGAGGCGATGTCGGCGCTCGCGATCTCGCCCGGCGTCCTGCCGGAGCAGATCAGGAACAGCAGCGCGATCAGCCCCTTGACGATGTGCGCGTCGGAGTCGCCCTGAAACGCCAGGGTCACGGGCGGGCCGGGATTCACCCGATGGGTGAGCCAGACCTGCGACATGCAGCCGCGCACCTTGGTCGCCTCGGTCTTCTCCGACTCCGGCATCGGCGGCAGCTTGCGGCCGAGCTCGATGAGGTAGCGGTAGCGCTCCTCCCAGGGGCCCAGCAACTCGAAGTTTTCGACCAGCTCTTCAACCGTCATGCGCCTATTTTAAGCTGCGGGGCTATACTTCGCGCCCGTTTTTTTGCCTCCCCCGCGCCATGACTCGTCCCAGCGGCCGTGCGCCCGATCAGCTCCGTCCCGTTTCCATTCAGCGCGGCTATACCCGGCACGCGGAAGGCTCGGTGCTGGTCGCGTTCGGCGACACCAAGGTGATCTGCACCGCCAGCGTCGAGGAACGCGTGCCGTCCTGGAAGAAGGAGAAGGGCGGAGGCTGGGTCACGGCCGAGTACGGGATGCTGCCGCGCGCCACCCACGACCGCAGCCGGCGCGAGGCGGCGCAGGGCAGGCAGGGCGGGCGCACGCTGGAGATCCAGCGCCTGATCGGCCGCGCGCTGCGCTCGGTGGTCGACCTCGACGCCCTGGGCAACTTCCAGATCGCCATGGACTGCGACGTGATCCAGGCCGACGGCGGCACCCGCACCGCCAGCATCACCGGCGGCTACGTCGCCCTGGTCGACGCCGTGCGCAGTCTGCAAAAGCGCAATCTGCTCAAGAAGAATCCGATCCACGGCCAGATCGCGGCGGTCTCGGTCGGCATCTTCGACGGCGTGCCGGTGCTGGACCTCGACTACGGCGAGGACAGCAATGCCGAGGCCGACATGAACGTGGTGATGAACGAGGCCGGCCACTTCGTGGAGGTGCAGGGCACCGCCGAAGGCCACGCCTTCCGCCGCGAGGAGCTGAACGCCATGCTCGATCTCGCCGCCAAGGGCATCCGCGAACTGCTGGAGGCGCAGCAGCGGGCGCTGGCGGGCTGAACCGTTCCGCAGCGTATATGCTTGGCATTCCCTGTTTGGTGGCACGGCCATGAAGTTCTTCATTACTCTCGATCGCGACGAAGACGGTGTCTGGATTGCCGAATGTCCGGCTATTCCGGGCTGCGTCAGTCAGGGCGCGACCAAGGACGAGGCCGTTCGCAATATTCACGAGGCGATCCGGCTGTGCCTGGAAGTCAGGGCCGAGCAGGGCCTGCCGCTCACCGTGGAAGTGCGCCAGATTGACGTCGCCGCCTGATGCCGTCGTTGCCTGCACTGAGTGGACGCGAGGTCGTGCGCGCGTTTGAGCGTCTGGGATGGACCGTAGCCCGGCAGCGCGGGAGCCACATCATCATGGTGAAGGCCGGTGAAATGGCGACCTTGTCCGTGCCCGATCACCGTGAAGTCGCGAAGGGCACCCTGCGCAGTCTGATTCGCGCCGCGAACCTGACGGTTGAAGGCTTCGCCGCCGTTCTCTGAGCAGCCCGAATGAACGCCGCGCGCGAGATCGTGCTCGCCAGCCGCAACGGCAAGAAGCTGGCGGAGATGCAGGCGCTGCTGGCGCCGCTGGGCTGGACCTTGCGCCTCGTGTCCGATTTCACGGACGAAGCCGCGGAGGAAACCGCGCCGACCTTCGTCGAGAACGCCCTGCTCAAGGCGCGGCACGCGGCGCGCGTGTCCGGCCTGCCGGCGATCGCGGACGACTCCGGCATCGAGGTCGCTGCTCTCAATGGCGCGCCGGGGGTGCATTCGGCTCGTTTTGCCGCGCTGGGCGCAAATCCCGGCGGCCTTGTGGTTTCGAATGAACGCCGGGACGCGGGGCCAGGCGCGACCGATGCCGAGAACAACGCCAAGCTGCTCGCCGGCCTGTCCGGCGTGCCGACGCCGCAGCGCGGTGCGCGCTTCGTCTGCGTCATGACCTTCCTGCGCCACCCGTACGACCCGGTGCCGGTCATCGCCGAAGGTCTATGGAGCGGGACCATTCTGGAAGCTCCGCGCGGCGGGCGCGGCTTCGGATACGACCCGCTGTTTTTCGTGCCGGAGCACGGCTGCTCCTCGGCCGAGCTGGCGCCGGAGGTGAAGAACCGCATCAGCCATCGCGGCCGCGCCGCCGCCGCCCTGCTCGCGCAACTGCGAACGCTTTAGCCGTGCCGTCCATCCCTCTTGCCCTCTACGCCCACTTCCCGTGGTGCGTGCGCAAGTGCCCGTACTGCGACTTCAACTCGCATACCCTGCGCGGCGAGGTGCCGGAAGACGCGTACATCGACGCGCTGCTGCGCGACCTCGACTGGGAACTGGCGCAAGCGCCGGAGGCGCGCCCGCTGTGCTCGATCTTCTTCGGCGGCGGCACGCCGAGTCTGTTCTCCGGCCGCGCGCTGGCCCGGCTGCTGGACGCCATCGCCGCGCGCCTGTCCTGCGCGCCGGACGTCGAGATCACGCTGGAGGCCAATCCCGGTACCGCCGACGCGCAAAACTTTGCCGACTACCGCAAGGCCGGCGTGAACCGCCTGTCCATCGGCGTGCAAAGCCTGAACCCGTTCCACCTGGAGGCGCTGGGCCGCATCCACGGTCCGGACGAGGCGCACCGGGCGGTGGACTACGCGCGCCGCGCCGGCTTCGACAACATCAATCTGGACCTGATGTTCGCGCTGCCGCGGCAGACGTTGGAGCAGGCGCGCGCGGATGTCGACGGCGTTTGCGCCCTGGCGCCCGAGCACGTCTCCTATTACCACCTCACCCTGGAGCCCAACACCGAGTTCCACCGGCACCCGCCGCCGGTGCCCGATTCGGACCTTGCCTGCGCCATGCTGGAACAAGGCCAGCAGCTCCTGGCGCAACGCGGCTATGCGCAGTACGAGGTCTCCGCCTATGCCCGCCCCGGCCGGCCGGCGCGGCACAACCTCAATTACTGGGAGTTCGGCGACTATCTGGGCATCGGCGCCGGCGCCCACGGCAAGCGCACCGTGGCGGGGCGTGGGGTCGTTCGCCATGCCAAGCACAAGCATCCGAAGTCCTACCTCGACGCCGCCGGCACCCCGGCCGCGCTGCAGGAGAACAAGGCGGTTGCGGCCGCCGACCTGCCGTTCGAGTTCGCCATGAACGCGCTGCGCCTGAACCAGGGTTTCCCGCTCGCGCTCTACGAGGAGCGAACCGGCCAGGACCGGGCCGTTCTGCGCAATCCGCTGGGGCGGGCGCAGGCTCAGGGCCTGCTGGACGTGCAGGGCGAGCGCGTGCGCCCGACGGCGCTGGGCCGTGCCCACCTGAATGCCCTGTTGACCCTGTTCCTGCCTTGATTTGTCTGAATTGAATTTGCACGTTCGGACGCGCTCGTCTAAACTGCGCGCCCTTTTGCGGTCCCCCGTACCACAATTCCGAGCCTCACCATGAAAGCGGAAATCCATCCGGCCTATAAGGAAGTCAAGGTCGTCTGCAGCTGCGGCAACACCTTCGCGACCCGCTCCACGGTCGGCAAGCCCGAGCTGCACATCGAAGTCTGCTCGGTGTGCCACCCGTTCTACACCGGCAAGCAGAAGATCGTGGACACCGGCGGCCGCGTCGACAAGTTCAAGAAGCGCTACGCCGCCACCGCCACCAAGAAGCCCGAAGCGCGCGCGTAAGCGAAGCGTCTGCCGTCATGCAGCAAGGTAAAGCCGTGCTCCGCACGGCTTTATTGTTTATAGGCCGGGCCGCGCCCTATACTGCCGCCGCCCTGCAACAAGATGCGCATCCAGGAAGCAGGCACTGCGCAGCCCCCCGATGAACGACGCCTCCCCGACGAAGTCCGCCCTGGACTACCACGAGTTCCCGCGCCCCGGAAAACTCGCCCTCCAGATCACCAAGCCGTTCTCCACGCCGGAGGAGCTGTCGCTGGCCTACACGCCCGGCGTGGCCGAGCCGGTGCTGGCGATCCAGCGGAATCCGGAGGACGCCTACCGCTACACCGCCAAAGGCAACCTGGTCGCGGTCATCTCCAACGGCACCGCCGTGCTCGGCCTGGGCAACTGCGGCGCGCTGGCCGGCAAGCCGGTGATGGAGGGCAAGGCGGTGCTGTTCAAGAAATTCGCCGACATCGACGTCTTCGACATCGAGGTCGCCGCCGAGGACCCGCGCGAATTCATCGAGACGGTGGCACGCATCGCCCCGACCTTCGGCGGCATCAACCTCGAGGACATCGCGGCGCCGTCCTGCTTCGAGATCGAGGAGGAGCTGATCCGGCGTCTCGACATCCCGGTGTTCCACGACGACCAGCACGGCACCGCCATCGTTCTGTGCGCGGGCCTGCTCAACGCGCTGGAACTGGCGGGCAAGAAGATCCAGGACGTGCGCATCGTGTGCCTGGGCGCCGGCGCCGCCGGCGTCGCCAGCATGCGGCTGGCCCTGGACCTGGGCGCCAGGAAGGAAAACCTGCTGATGGTGGACCGCAAGGGCGTGATCCACCTGGGCCGCACCGACCTCAACAAGGAAAAGCGCGAGTTCGCGCTGCCGCCCTCGGAGCGCCAGACGCTCGCCGGCGCGCTGGCCGGCGCCGACGTGTTCATCGGCGTGTCCGGGCCGGGCCTGGTCAAGCCGGAACAACTGATGCTGATGGCGGAGCGGCCGATCGTGTTCGCGCTGTCCAACCCGGTGCCGGAAATCCTGCCGGAGGCGGCGCAGGCGGTGCGCAAGGACCTCATCATGGCCACGGGACGCAGCGACTACGCGAACCAGGTCAACAACGTGCTGTGCTTCCCGTTCCTGTTCCGCGGCGCGCTCGACGTGCGCGCGCGCATCGTCAATCGCGACATGAAGATCGCCGCGGTGCGCGCCCTGTCGGCCCTGGCCAAGCAGCCGGTGCCGGCCGAGGTGCTGGCGGCCTACCGCAAAAAATCGCTATCCTTCGGCCCGGACTACATCATCCCCAAACCGCTCGATCCGCGCCTGCGCGCGTGCGTCGCGCCGGCCGTGGCGAAAGCCGCGGTGGAGAGCGGTGTGGCCCGCGCCCCCTATCCGACGAATTACCCCCAAAACAACGGTTTCTAAAGCCTTGCAGGGAGAAGTGCCATGACCCAGCCCACTTACAGCCTGGTCAACAACGCCACCGGCGAAAAGACCGATCTGCCTGTCGTCTCCGGCACCCTCGGGCCGGTCGGCCTGGACGTCGGCAAGGTCTACGACAAGCTGGACACGTTCACCTACGACCCCGGCTTCTCGTCCACCTGCTCCTGCAAGTCGGCGATCACCTACATCGACGGCGACGCCGGCATCCTGCTGTACCGCGGCTACCCGGTGGACCAGCTCGCGCGGCACAGCACGTTCATCGAAGTCTGCTACCTGGTGCTGTACGGCGAGCTGCCGACCAAGGTGCAGCTCGAAAAGTTCGACTCGGACATCCGCAAGCACACGATGATCAACGAGTCCCTGAAGGGCTTCTTCCAGGGATTCAACTACGACGCGCATCCGATGGCGATGCTGACCGGCGTCGTCGGCTCGATGTCCGCGTTCTACCACGACACGACGAACAACAAGGATCCGCGCCATCGCGACATCTTCGCGCACCGCATGATCGCGAAGATCCCGACGATCGCGGCGGCGGCCTACAAGAAGTACTTCGGCCAGCCGTTCATGTACCCGCAGAACCACCTGGACTACTGCTCCAACCTGCTGCACATGATGTTCTCGGTGCCGGCGGAGCCGTACCACGTCGACCCGATCGCGGCCAAGGCGCTGGACGTGCTGTTCATCCTGCACGCCGACCACGAGCAGAACGCCTCCACCTCCACCGTGCGCCTGGCCGGCTCGACCGGCTGCAACCCGTACGCCGCCATCGCCGCCGGCATCGCCGCGCTGTGGGGCCCGGCGCACGGCGGCGCCAACGAGGCGGTGCTGCGCATGCTGGACCAGATCGGCGACGTCAAGAACGTCCCGAACTTCATGGCCAAGGTCAAGGACAAGAACAGCGGCGTGCGCCTGATGGGCTTCGGCCACCGCGTTTACAAGAACTTCGACCCGCGCGCCACCATCATCCGCGAGCAGTGCCACAAGGTGTTGAAGCACCTGGGCAAGGACAACGACCCGCAGATGGAGCTGGCGCTCAAGCTGGAGGAGATCGCGCTGTCGGACGACTACTTCAAGGAGCGCAAGCTGTACCCGAACGTGGACTTCTACTCCGGCATCATCTACAAGGCGCTGGGCATCCCGGTGAACATGTTCACGCCGATGTTCGCCATCGCCCGCACCGTCGGCTGGTGCGCGCACTGGATCGAGATGACCGCCGACCCGCAAAACCGCATCGGCCGCCCGCGCCAGGTCTACGTCGGCGCGCCGCAGCGCAACTACGCGGACATCGCCAAGCGCAAGGGTTAGGGCGTCCGTTTCGCGGCCACTGGCCGCGGGACCCCTGACGACCGGCCATGGATGGCCGGTCCGGGCGTTCAAGCAACCGCTGCCGCCCCGCCAGGGATGGCGTCACCGGACTGACCCGTAGCGGGCTTCGGGGCAATTCCGGATCAATCTCCGGCCAGAACGTCCGGCGGCTCGGCCGCCAGCGCCTCGACGTCCGGCGCCGCCAGGCGCTTCATCGGCAGGCCGTCCACCGGCGACAGCGGCGGGTGGCGCAGCTCGCGCTCCGGGAACACCGCCACCTGCACGCCGGTCTCGGCCGCCATGAAGCTCAGTACCGGCACGTCCGCGACCTGGCCGTTGCCGTAGCGGTAGCGGCGCTCGTCCACCTCGAACGGCAGGCCGCGCGACTCCAGCAGCAGGTCGATGACCTCCGGCTTGTCGGCGAAACAGTGCAGCTGCACCCGGTGCGCCTCCGTGGTCGCGCCGGTGGCGACCGCGCCAACCAGGCGCGGCCGGTAGTCGGCCAGCAGGCGCATGGCCTGCAGCGCGGTGCGGCGCAGACGCTGCAGGCGCTGCGCGTACTCGCGGCCGCCGAACAGGCGCTGGTACTCGATCACCGCGGCGTGGATGTCGGCGTTGGACGGCAGCGCCGCCTGCGGGCCGTAGCCCAGGCGCTGCACCGCCTTCTGCTTGGCCAGGCGGTAGTCGGAAAGGGATTCCTCGCAGATGATGCGCGCCGCTTCCTGCACGATGCGGCTGCGCTCCGGGCCCAAGGCTCGCTTGCCCATGGACGGCCTCTGAAAAATGGCAACCGGAATTTAGCGCAAAACCGGCGGCGCCAGCATCCCGGCGCCGGGGTCGGTCCCTGCTTCGGCCCCGATGCGGGCCTCCGCCGGGACGAGGCGCGCCAGGCTTGCCTCAGTACAAATCTTCCGGCTTCTGCTGTAGAGCCTGGCCGTCCGCCGCTTCCTCGCTGTCCGCCGGCGGCAGATGCTCGGCCTGCACCACCTCGAACATCGCGTCCTGCGCGGTGGCCGAGGCGAGCTTGCCGGTCTGCGGGTTGATGCGCACCGACACCAGGCCGGGCGGCCGTTCCGGCCATTCCTCGGGCACGCCCTTGAGCGCCGCCTGCATGAAGTCCATCCACATCGGCAGCGCGGCGCGGCCGCCGACCTCGCCGCGGCCCAGCGGCGTCGGCTGGTCGAAGCCCAGCCAGCACACCGCGACCAGGTGCGACGAGAAGCCGTTGAACCAGGCGTCGGTCTCGTCGTTGGTGGTGCCGGTCTTGCCGGCCAGGTCGCCGCGCCCCAGCTCGCGCACGCGCGCCGCCGTGCCGGACGTGACCACGTCGCGCAGCATGTCGCGCGCCAGGTAGACGATGCGCGGCTCGATCGCGCGCGGCGCGGTGCGGGGCGCGCCTTCGGCCGGCGGCATGTCGGCGACGGCAGCCGCCGGCGCCTCCGGCTCCGGCTCGGGGCACTCCGGGCAGGCCGGGGCCGGCTCGGCCTTGAACGCGACCTCGCCGGCGCTGTTGCGGATTTCCGCGATGAAATGCGGCTCGACCAGGAAGCCGCCGTTGGCGAACACCGCGTAGCCGCGCGCGATCTCCAGCGGCGTGAACGCGCCGCTGCCCAGCGCCAGCGTCAGGTCGCGCGGGATGCGCTCGGCCGGCAGGCCGAATTTCGCCGCGTAGTCGCGCGCGTACTCGACGCCGATGGACTGCAACAGCCGGATCGAGACCAGGTTGCGCGACTCGACCAGCGCCTCGCGCAGGCGCGTGGGGCCGTAGAACTTGCCGGAGTAGTTCTCCGGGCGCCAGGTCGATTCCAGCGCGGGGTCGTCGAACACCACCGGCGCGTCGAGGATCACCGAGGCCGGCGTGAAGCCGGCCGCCAGTGCGGCCGAGTAAAGGAAGGGCTTGAAGCCGGAGCCCGGCTGGCGCCGCGCCTGGATCACGCGGTTGAACTTGCCGTGGAAGTAGTCGTAGCCGCCGACCAGGGCGCGGATCGCGCCGTCGCGCGGGTCCAGCGCCACGAACGCGCCCTGCACCGCCGGCAGTTGTGCCAGCGCCCAGCGCTCGCCCTGGCGCCGCACGCGCACGAGGTCGCCCGGAGCCGGCGACAGCTCATCGGTGAAGCCGGCCCAGGCGAACTCGTCCTTGCGGATATCGAGCAGGCTGTGGTCGCGGGTCAGCACGCGCAGCCGCTCGGGCGCGAACTCGACCACCGCCGCCGGCAGCAGCTCGGCCACCGCCGGCAGCGCGTCGAGCGCGGCGTCGGCCAGCGGGTGCGGCTCGGCCGCCTTGAGCCTGAACTCGGCCAGCGCCTCCGGCGGCAGCCGGGCTTCGGGCCCGCGCCAGCCGTGGCGCAGGTCGTAGTCGCGCAGCGCGGCGCGCAGCGATTCGTTGGCGGCGCGCTGCAGCTGCGCGTCGAGCGTGGTGGTGACGGTGTAGCCGTCGCCGTAGGCGGCCTCGCCGTAGCGGTTGACCAGCTCGGTGCGCACCATCTCGGCGACGTAGTAGGCGTCGACCTCCGCCGCGGGCCGCTCCTCGCGCGCCAGCACCGGTTCCTTGAGCGCGGCCTCGAACGGCTCGCGCTCGACGTAGCCCAGTTCGCGCATGCGGCGCAGCACGTAGTTGCGGCGGTCGCGCGCGCGCTCGGGGCTGGCGACGGGGTTGTCGCGCGAGGGCGCCTTGGGCAGGCCGGCCAGGATCGCGACCTCGCCCAGCGACAGCTCGCGCAGCTCCTTGCCGAAGTAGACCTGGGCGGCGGCGCCGACGCCGTAGGCGCGCTGGCCGAGGAAGATCTTGTTGAGGTAGATCTCCAGGATCTGCCGCTTGTCGAGGTCCTTCTCGATCCGCAAGGCCAGCAGGATCTCCTTGGCCTTGCGCGTGTAGGTGCGCTCGCTGGACAGGAACACGTTGCGTGCGAGCTGCATGGTGATGGTGCTGCCGCCCTGCGACTTCTCGCCGGTGGCGACCAGGTGCGCCGCGGCGCGCGCCAGGCCGTGCCAGTCGACGCCGGGGTGCTCGAAGAAGCGGTCGTCCTCGGCGGCCAGGAACGCCTGGATCGCCTGCGCCGGGAACTGGTCGTAGCGCAGCGGGTCGCGGCGTTCGGCGCCGAACTCGCCGATCAGCTTGCCGTCGCGCGTGAACACGCGCATCGGCACCGACAGCTTCAGCTCCTTGATGACGTCGGTCGGCGGCAGCTGGCGGTAGAGCCAGAACAACGCGACGCCGGCGGCACCGGCGCCCGCGGCGGAGAGGCCCAGAACGATCGAGACGAGCAGCCACCACCACGACCGGCGCGGCCGGGGCCGCGGCGGGCGCGCCTCGGGGCGCAATACGCCCGGCCCGCTCAGGGGGGGGTCGGGCCGAAGCTCCGGCGTCATCTTCCAGTGAGGGATCAGTAAGTTGTGAGACGAATTTCGTGTTGCTTCGCAGCTATTCTGAGTTATATTAGGGTTCAGAGCGGACAAAGTCACCCGCGAACGCCGGACAGGCACGAGGAGACGCGGCTCCGCGACAGGCGGGCACCACATGCTGGAATCGCTGCTGGGCGGTGGCACAAAAGCTTTGGTCGGGCTGGACATCAGTTCCAGTTCGGTCAAGCTGCTGGAGCTGTCGCGCAAGGGCGACAAGTACCACGTCGAGGCGTACGCCTGCGAGCCGCTCCCGCCCGCGGCGGTCAACGAGAAGCAGATCGCCGACCCGGCCGCCGTCGGCGACGCCATCCAGAAGGCCCTGTCGCGCGCCGGTACCCGCACCCGCGCCGCCGCCATCGCGGTGGCCGGCGCTTCGGTCATCACCAAGATCATCCAGATGCCGGCGACGCTGTCCGACGGCGAGATGGAGGAGCAGATCAAGGTCGAGGCCGACCAGTACATCCCGTACCCGATCGACGAGGTGAACGTCGACTTCCAGGTCGTCGGGCCGACCGAGAAGGACCCCAACACCGTGGACGTGCTGCTCGCCGCCTGCCGCAAGGAGCAGATCGAGCAGCGCCTGGCCGCGCTGGAGATCGCCAACCTCCATGCCAAGGTCGTCGACATCGAGACCTACGCGCTGGAGAACGCCTGTCAATTCCTGCGCCACCAGATGCCGGACCGCGGCGAGAAGAAGACCATCGCGGTCGTCGACATGGGCGCCAGCGTCACCGCGGTGACGATCCTGCACGACCTCAAGACCATCTACACCCGCGACCAGGCTTTCGGCGGCAAGCAGCTGACCGAGGACATCATGCGCCACTACGGCATGTCGCTGGACGAGGCGAACAAGGCCAAGCGCCAGGGCAACCTGCCGGAGAACTACGAGGGCGAGGTGCTGGCGCACTTCCTGGCCGACATGGCGCAGCAGATCGACCGCTCGCTGCAATTTTTCTTCTCCGCCTCCACGCAGTACACCCAGATCGACCAGGTCGTCCTGGCCGGCGGCTGCGCGCACATCGCCAACGTCGACCGGATCATGCAGGAGCGCCTCAAGATCCCGACGGTGGTCGCGCGGCCGTTCGCCGAGATGTCGATCGCCGCGCGCGCCAAGCCGCAGCAGCTGGCCAAGGAGGAGGCCAGCCTGCTGATCGCCTGCGGCCTGGCGTTCCGCGCCTTCGACGAGCCGCGGGTGTAGCGCATGGCCACGCGCATCAACCTGCTCGACTGGCGCGCGGAACTGCGCAACCAGCGCAAGCAGCAGTTCGCGGTGCTGGCGGTCGGCTTCGTCGTCCTGGCGGCGCTGGCGGTGTTCGGCGTCGTCACCTACTGCAACCAGGCGATCGAGTTCCAGCGCGGGCGCAACGCCTTCCTCACTCAGCAGATCGCCGAGATGGAGAAGAAGATCGCGGAGATCCAGGAGCTGGAGAAGCTCAAGCAGAGCCTGCTGGCGCGCATGCGCGTGATCGAGGAGCTGCAGCAGAGTCGTTCGGCCACCGTGCACTTTTTCGACGAGGTCGTGAACACCCTGCCGGACGGCGTGCACCTGACCGGCATCCGCCAGTCGGGCGGCAGCGTGCAGATCGACGGCATCGCCGAGTCCAACGGCCGCATTTCCTCGTACATGAAGAACTTCGAGGCCTCGCCGTGGTTCGCGGACCCGCACCTGATCGTGATCCGCACCACCGAGAAGAACAACCACCGGCAGAGCGAGTTCCAGCTGCGCGTGCGCAGCCTGACCAAGCCGGAGCAGAAGGCCGAAGGCGAGGCCGGCGCGGAGGAGGGCGAGCAATGACCTTCCAGGAGCGCGTGCAGAAGCTGTTCCAGGAGGCGCAGACGCTGGATGCGCAGAACCCCGGCGCCTGGCCGCTGTGGGCGCGCATCGGCGCCATCGTGTTCCTGTGCCTGGGCGTGGTCGCCGGCGGCCTGTACCTGTTCGTGATCCCGCTGCGCGAGGAACTGGCCACGGTGCAGCAGGAAGAGGTCGGCCTGCGCGAGCAGTTCGAGGCCAAGCAGCGCAAGGTGGCGGCGCTGGATGCCTACAAGGAGCAGCTCGCCGAGATGGAGCGGTCGTTCGGCGCGATGCTGCGCCAGCTGCCGAGCAAGGCCGAGATGCCCAACCTGGTCAACGACATCGCCCAGACCCGCGTCGCCAGCGCGCTGGAGGAGGAGCTGTTCCAGCCGCAGGGCGAGAACACGCGCGAGTTCTACGCCGAGGTGCCCAACCGCCTGGTCGTGGTCGGCTCGTTCCACGAGCTGGGCAGCTTTGCCAGCGGCGTGGCGGCGTTGCCGCGCATCGTCACGATCGACGAGGTGGAGATCCGGCCGGCCGGCGCCGCCAAGGGCGAGCTGCGCATGACCGCCCTGGCCAAGACCTACCGCTATCTCGACGATAGCGAGGTCGCGGCGGCCAAGTCCGGAGCCAAGAAGTGAGCCGGCGCGCCGCGTGGTGGCTCGCCGTCGCGGCCGCGGCCGGCGCCGCCGGCTGCGCGCAGGACATGTCCGACCTGGAGAGCTACGTCGCCGAGGTCAAGTCGCGCAAGTCGCGCGCGATCGAGCCGATCCCGCAGATGAAACCGTACGAGGCGTTCGTCTACATCGCGGGCGAGCGGCGCGACCCGTACGAGCCGCCCAGCGGCGCGCGCGAGGTCGTGGCGGGCGGCGCGGGCGGCGGCATCCGGCCCGACGTGAACCGCAACAAGGAGCCGCTGGAGGAGTTTCCCCTGGATGCGCTCAAGATGATCGGCACGATCCTGATCCAGGACCGCTCCTACGCCCTGATCCAGGCGCCCGACGGCCTGGTCCACCGCGTGGCGCGCGGCGACCACCTGGGCCAGAACTTCGGCGAGATCCTGCGCGTCTCGGAGACCGAAGTGCAGTTGCTGGAAATCATTCCGGACGGCTTCGGCGGCTGGATGCAGCGCCCGGCCAGCCTGGCGCTCGCCGAGTGAGGCCCTGGGGAGTCTCGACCATGATCCGAAAAAACCTTTTCGCACCGGCGGCCCGGCGCTTTCGATGGGCCGGCCTTCTCCTCCTGGCCTGGGCCGCGGCGCTGCCGGCGCAGGACGAGCCGCGCCGCGCTCTCCAAGCGGTGGACTTCGTCGAGCTGGACGGCGGCCGCGTGCTGTTCACCCTGACCCTGTCGGAGGAGGCGCCGGAGCCGGTCACGTTCACCGTGGAGAAGCCGGCGCGCCTGGCGCTGGACCTGCCCGAAACCCGCTCGCAGGTGGCCGAGCGCGTCCGCAAGCTGGCGGTGGGCAAGGCGCGCTCGATCATGGTGGCCGAGGCCAAGGGCCGCACGCGCGTGGTGGTGGAGCTGACCGAGCTGGTGCCGCACATCGTGCGGCGCCAGGGCAACCGCCTCACCGTGGAGCTGGGTGGCGGCGCCGATGCACCGGCGCCGGCGGCGTCCGCCATCGTCCCGGCCGCGCCGGCGCTGCCGCCGCCGTCGGTGTCGCAGATCGCCAACGTCGACTTCCGCCGCGGCGAGAAGGGCGAGGGCCGCATCGTGGTCATGCTCACCGACCCGCGCACCGTGGTCGACGTGCGCGAGGAGGGCGGCAAGGTGCGCGCCA
Source organism: Gammaproteobacteria bacterium (assembly GCA_016182805.1). Lineage (GTDB taxonomy): Bacteria > Pseudomonadota > Gammaproteobacteria > Nevskiales > Nevskiaceae > JACPFV01. Next base: position 44,950 of record JACPFV010000036.1, on the reverse strand, counting down.
AGTTCCGCAACACCGCGGTCGGCGAGATGCTGCTGCGCCGCCTGGATGTGCTGGACTTCGCCACGCCGGTCAAGTTCATCGATATCACGCGCCTGGGCGCGGACAGCGAGATCGCGGTGACGCCGGTGGCCGGTGCCGACTTCGAGCAGCTGGCGTACCAGGCCGGCAATCTGTTCACCCTGGAATTGCAGCCGCTGACCGCCGAGAAGCAGGAGGAGAAGACGCGCCTGGAGCCGCAGTACACCGGCGAGCGCATCTCGCTGTCGTTCCAGAGCGTCGACGTGCGCTCGCTGTTGCAGATCATCGCCGACGTCGCCGGAACCAACATGGTCGTGTCCGACACCGTGCAGGGCACGGTGGCGATGCGCCTGCAGAACGTGCCCTGGGACCAGGCGCTGGACATCATCCTGCGCACCAAGGGTCTGGGCATGCGCCGCCAGGGCAACGTCATGCTGGTGGCTCCGCTGTCGGAGCTGACCGAGCGCGAAAAGGCCGAGCTGGAGGCGCAGAAGGCCAAGACCCAGCTCGGGCCGCTGGTGTCGGAGATCATCCAGGTCAACTACGCCAAGGCCTCCGACATCAAGGCGATCCTCACCGCCAGCAGCGGCGGTGGCGGCAGCAGCAGCAGCAGCGGCGGCGCGGCGGGTGCGGCCGGCGGCAGCTCGCTGTTGTCCGAGCGCGGTCGCGTGACCGTGGACGAGCGCACCAACACCCTGCTGGTGCAGGAGACGCGCGAAAAGCTGGCCGACATCCGCGCGCTGATCGCCAAGCTCGACATCCCGGTCAAGCAGGTGCTGATCGAGTCGCGCATCGTCATCGCCAACAACGACTTCACCAAGGAGCTGGGCGCGCGCTTCGGCGTGTCCGCGGTCGCGCGCAACGGCGCCAACGGCCTGTTGAGCACCTCCGGCAGCGCGACGGCAAACGACACCGCCGTGTCCAGCTTCCTGGACAACGGCGGCTTCCCGGTCACGCTGGGCGCGCTCAACGACCGCTTCAACGTCAGCCTGCCGGTGGCCGGCCCTTCCGGCCGCATCGCCTTCGCGGTGCTCGGTTCGGACTACCTGGTGGACCTGGAGCTGTCCGCGCTGCAGGCCGAGGGCCGCGGCGAGGTGCAGTCGGCGCCGCGCGTCATCACCGCCAACGGCAAGGAGGCCTCGATCGAGTCCGGTGTCGAGATCCCGTACCAGGAAGCCTCCAGCAGCGGCGCCACCTCGATCTCGTTCAAGAAGGCGGTGCTGTCGCTCAAGGTCACGCCGCAGGTCACCCCGGATCAGCGCGTCATCATGGACCTGGAGGTGAAGAAGGACAGCGTCGGCCAGCAGGTGGCGAACGTGACCGGCGGCACCATCCCCAGCATCGACACCCGCGAGGTGAACACGCAGGTGCTGGTGGAGAACGGGCAGACCGTGGTGCTCGGCGGCATCTACGAGGAGACCACCAACAGCCTCGTCACCAAGGTGCCGTTCCTGGGCGACCTGCCGCTGATCGGCGCGATCTTCCGCAACAAGCGCAACGTCTCCAACAAGGCCGAGCTGCTCATCTTCATCACGCCCAAGGTGCTGAGCGACAGCCTGAAAATCGAAAACTGAGCGTTTCGCTATACTCGAAAGGCCCGGTCGATCCGGGCCTTTCTTTGATTTCGACAGCATGGGCTCGCAGAACATCTTCCTGGTCGGTCCCATGGGCGCCGGCAAGACCACCATCGGCAAGCGCCTGGCCGAGCTGCTGGGCATGGAGTTCGCCGACAGCGACCACGAGATCGAGGTCCGCACCGGGGTGGACATCGCCTACATCTTCGAGAAGGAGGGCGAGGCCGGCTTCCGCAAGCGCGAGCAGCAGGCGATCGCCGACCTCACCGCGCGCGGCGGCCTGGTGCTCGCCACCGGCGGCGGCGCGGTGCTGCTGCAGGAGAACCGCGAACACCTGGCGGCGCGCGGCTTCGTGGTCTACCTGCACGCCTCGATCGAGCAGCAGCTGCACCGTACCGGCCGCACCGACAACCGCCCGCTGTTGCAGGTGCCGAACAGGCGCGAGGTGCTGGAGCAGCTGATCGCGCAGCGCGACCCGCTGTACCGCGAGGTCGCCGACCTGGTGCTGGAGACCGACGGCCGCAACGCCAAGCAGCTGGCGCGCGCCATCGTGCAGCACCTGGGCCACCCGCTGCCGCCGGAGACCCACTAGTGCGCACCGTGGCGGTCGGCCTGGCCGAGCGCGCGTATCCGATCCACATCGGCAGCGGCCTGCTGGCCGACCCGCCGGGCATCGAGGCGTTCCGCAAGCGCCGGCTCAAGATCGTCACCGACGCCAACGTCGCCCCGCATTACCTGGCGCCGCTGCTGCGCGCGCTGGCGCTGCGGCCGGAGGACGCGCTGGTGCTGCCCGCCGGCGAGGCGCAGAAGACCCTGGCCAGCGCCGAGCGCGTGCTCGACTGGCTGCTGGCCGCGCGCCTGCCGCGCGACGGCTGCCTGGTGGCGCTGGGCGGCGGCGTCGTCGGCGACCTGGTCGGCTTCGCCGCCGCGATCTACCAGCGCGGCGTCGATTTCATCCAGGTGCCGACCACGCTGCTGGCGCAAGTGGATTCCTCGGTCGGCGGCAAGACCGGCGTCAACCACCCGCGCGGCAAGAACATGATCGGCGCCTTCCACCAGCCGCGCCTGGTGGTGGCCGACCTCGACACGCTCAGGACGCTGCCGCCGCGCGAGCTGCTGGCCGGCCTGGCCGAGGTCGTCAAGTACGGCATGCTCGGCGACGCGCAGTTGTTCGCCTGGCTGGAAAAGACCCTGGACTGGCTGCTGGCGCTGGACGCCAACGCCCTGGCCAAGGCGGTGGAGCAGTGCTGCACCATGAAGGCGCGCATCGTCGCCCTGGACGAGCGCGAGTCCGGCCCGCGCGCCTTGCTCAACCTCGGCCATACCTTCGGCCACGCCATCGAGACGCACACCGGCTACACGCAGTGGCTGCACGGCGAGGCGGTGGCGGTGGGCCTGTGCATGGCCGCCGACCTGTCGGCGCGCCTGGGCTGGATCGCCGCCGAGGCAGCCGACCGCTGTCTGGGCCTGTTGGGCCGCGCCGGCCTGCCCACGCAGCTGCCGCCCGGCATGACGCCGGCGCGGTTCATGGAATTGATGGGCCTGGACAAGAAGGTGCAGGGCGGCAGGCTGCGGCTGGTGCTGCTCAAGGCCGTCGGCCAGGCGGTCGTCACTTCGGACTTCGACGCGGTCAAATTGCAGGAAACCCTGGAGCATTTCTGCGCCGCGAGTTCCTCAAGATGATCCTGGCCCCGTACGCCGCCACCGAAGCCCGCTCCCGCGGCCGCCGCCACCCGGAGCCGCGCCCCGACTACCGCAGCGAGTACCAGCGCGACCGCGACCGCATCATCCATTCCTCCGCGTTCCGGCGCCTGGAATACAAGACCCAGGTCTTCGTCAACCACGAGGGCGACCTGTTCCGCACGCGCCTGACGCACTCGCTGGAGGTGGCGCAGATCGCGCGCACCATCGCGCGCAACCTGGGGCTCAATGAAGAGCTGGCGGAGGCGATCTCGCTCGCCCACGACCTCGGCCACACCCCATTCGGTCACGCCGGCCAGGACGCGCTCAACGAATGCATGCGCGAGTACGGCGGCTTCGAGCACAACGCGCAGAGCCTGCGCGTGGTGGACCAGCTGGAGGACAAGTACGCCGAGTTCCGCGGCCTCAACCTGACCTTCGAAACGCGCGAGGGCATCCTCAAGCACTGCTCGGAGCGGCGCGCGCGCGAGCTGGGCGACGTCGGCGAGCGGTTCCTGAAGAAGCGGCAGCCGAGCCTGGAGGCGCAGCTCGCCAACCTCGCCGACGAGATCGCCTACAACAACCACGACATCGACGACGGCATCCGCGCCGGCCTGCTCACGTTCGAGCAGCTCGCCGAGGTGCCGCTGGTGGCGCGCCACCTGGAGCTGGTGCGCAAGGCCTATCCGCAGCTGACCCCCAAGCAGTTGCGCCACGAGACCGTGCGGCGCCTCATCAATACCCTGGTCACCGACCTGACCGAGACCAGCCGCCACAACCTGGAGCAGGCGCGGCCGGCGCAGGTCGACGAGGTGCGGGCCCAGGCCGGGCCCCTGGTCGCGTTCAGCGAGGCGATCCGCGCAGAGGCCAGCGCGCTCAAGCGGTTCCTGTTCGAGCATCTGTACCGCCATCACCGCGTCTACCGCATGAACCGCAAGGCGCAGCGGGTCATCAAGGACTTGTTCGAGGCCTTCTTCCAGGACCCGCGCCTGATGCCGCCGGAAAACTGGGACGCCGCGCGCGCCGGCCACGCCCAGGGCGGCGACGCCGGCAAGGCGGTGACGGTCGCGGACTACGTCGCCGGCATGACCGACCGGTTCGCGCTGGACGAGTACGAGCGCCTGTTCGACCCGCGCCGGCTGCGCTAGCCGCCGCGCAGGCATCGCGGATTCAGCGTCGCGCCATTTGCGACGCTGGAATCCGCATCATCGCCGCCAACTATTGGCAACAGCACGCACCTAATCTATAGTCGGTTGTTGCGCTGCGGCAAAAACCCTCCCATTCCGGACGCGTGCGCGCGGAAACCAAACCGACGCGCAGGGGGATTGCCGCCGCAAAAATCGCTTCGAGGAACGTGACCATGAACAGCCAGCCGGGACTCTATCGCCCAGAATTCGAGCGGGATAGCTGCGGCTTTGGCTTGATCGCCCAGATGGACGACAAGCCAAGCCACTGGCTGGTCAAAACCGCCATCGGCGCGCTGCATCGCATGGCCCACCGCGGCGCCATCGCCGCCGACGGCAAGACCGGCGACGGCTGCGGCCTGCTGATGAAGAAGCCGGACCGTTTTCTTCGCGCCAAGGCGGCGGAGCTGGGGCTGACGCTCGGTGCCACCTACTGCGCCGGCAACGTGTTCCTGTCGCAGGACCCGGCGCGGCGCGAGCGCGAGAAGGCGGAGCTGGCGCAGGCCTGCCGGCATCACGGCCTGACGCTGGCCGGCTGGCGCCCGGTGCCGACCGACCCCTCGGCCTGCGGCGCGGAGGCGCTCAAGACGCTGCCGCACGTCGAGCAGGCGTTCATCACGGCGCCCGACGACACGCACAAGTTCGAGTTCGAGCTGCGCCTGTTCAAGGCGCGCCGTCGCGCGGAAAAGGCGCTGGAGGCGGCGGGCGACAAGGAGTTCTACGTCACCCACCTGTCGTGCCGCGCGATCATCTACAAGGGCCTGGTGATGCCGGAGCACCTGCCGGCGTTCTACCCCGACCTGCGCGACGAGACGCTGGAGTCCTCGATCTGCGTGTTCCACCAGCGCTTCTCGACCAACACGCTGCCGAAGTGGCCGCTGGCGCACCCGTTCCGCTTCCTGGCGCACAACGGCGAGATCAACACCATCTCCGGCAACCGCAAGTGGGCGCAGGCGCGCGCGCGCAAGTACCAGTGCGAGGCGCTGCCCGACATCGGCGAGGTCGCGCCGCTGGTGGGCATGAGCGGCTCGGACTCGCAGTCGCTGGACAACATGCTGGAAGTGCTGCTCGCCGGCGGCATGGACCTGTTCGCCGCGCTGCGCGCGCTGATCCCGCCGGCCTGGCAGAACGTCGAGCACCTCGACCCCGACGTGCGCGCGTTCTTCGAGTACAACTCGCAGCAGATGGAGCCCTGGGACGGCCCGGCCGGCGTGGTGCTGACCGACGGCCGCTATGCCATCTGCGCCACCGACCGCAACGGTCTGCGGCCGACGCGCTACGTCATCACCAAGGACCGCCACCTCACGGTCGCGTCCGAGATCGGCGTGCACGACTACAAGCCGCAGGACGTGGTCGAGAAAGGCCGCCTGCGCCCCGGCCAGATCCTGGCGGTGGACACCGAGACCGGCTCGATCCTGCGCCCGGCCGACATCGACCGCATGCTGGCGGCGCGCAAGCCGTACAAGAAGTGGCTCAAGGACCACGTCAAGCGCCTCGAGGCGACGCTCGCGGATAAGGCCGAGCACCTGGAGCGCATGCCGCCGGAGCAGGTGCACGCGTACCAGAAGATGTTCCAGGTCAGTTTCGAGGAGAAGGACCAGATCCTGCGCGTGCTGGCCGAGGCCGGCCAGGAGGCGGTCGGTTCCATGGGCGACGACACGCCTTTCGCGGTGCTGTCGCAAAAGGCTCGTCCGCTGTACGACTACTTCCGCCAGCAGTTCGCGCAGGTCACCAATCCGCCGATCGACCCGCTGCGCGAGCAGATCGTCATGTCCCTGGAATGCACGCTCGGTGCGGAACACGGCATGTTCGAGGAAACGCCGGAGCGCGCCGCGCGCCTGATGGTGGATTCGCCGATCTTGTCGGAAGAGAAGTTCAAGAAGCTGCTGGCCATCGGCAAGCGCGACGCGAAGTACGCGTCGGAAATCGTTGACCTGTCGTACGACCCGGCGCTCGGGCTGAAGCCGGCGATCGAGTCGGTCTGCGACAAGGCCGTGGCCGCGGTGAAGTCCGGCAAGGTCGTGTTGGTGCTGTCGGACCGCAAGATCGAAAAAGGCAGGCTGTCGGTTCACGCGCTGCTCGCCACCGGCGCGGTGCAGAACCGCCTGATCGCGGAAGGGTTGCGCTGCGACTGCAACATCGTCGTGGAGACCGCCACCGCGCGCGACCCGCACCACTTCGCCTGCCTGATCGCGTACGGCGCCTCGATGGTCTACCCGTACCTGGCCTACGCCAGCCTGTACGAGATGCGCCGCTCCGGCGAGATCCAGAACAAGGACGAGTCGGAGCTGGCCCTGTCGTACCGCAAGGGCATCAACAAGGGCCTGTACAAGATCATCTCCAAGATGGGCATCTCGACCGTCGCGTCGTACCGCGGCGCGCAGTTGTTCGAGATCGTCGGCCTGCACGACGAGGTGGTGGACCTGTGCTTCGCCGACACCGTGTCGCGCATCCAGGGCGCGACGTTCGCCGACCTGCAGGCCGAGCAGCAGGGTCTGGCCGACCTGGCCTGGACCGCGCGCAAGCCGCTGGACCAGGGCGGCCTGCTCAAGTTCGTGCACGGCGGCGAGTACCACGCCTACAACCCGGACATCATCGGTACGCTGCATGAAGCGGTGCGCAGCGGGGAGTATTCCGACTACCAGAAGTTCGCCGACCTGGTGAACCGGCGTCCGCCGTCCATGTTCCGCGACCTCCTGCAGTTGAAGCTCGCGGCCAAGCCGCTGCCGCTGGCGCAGGTGGAGCCGGCCGAGACGATCCTGAAGCGCTTCAAGACCGGCGCGATGTCGCTCGGCTCGATCAGCCGCGAGGCGCACGAGACCCTCGCCATCGCCATGAACCGGCTGGGCGCGCGCTCCAACAGCGGCGAGGGCGGCGAGGACCCCAGGCGCTACGGTACCGAGAAGAACTCCAAGATCAAGCAGGTCGCGTCCGGCCGCTTCGGCGTCACGCCGGAGTACCTCATCAACGCCGAGGTCTTGCAGATCAAGGTCGCGCAGGGCGCCAAGCCGGGCGAGGGCGGCCAGCTCCCGGGCGACAAGGTCAACGAACAGATTGCCGCGCTGCGCTACGCGCGGCCGGGCGTGGCGCTGATCTCGCCGCCGCCGCACCACGACATCTACTCGATCGAGGACCTGGCGCAGCTCATCTTCGACCTGAAGCAGGTCAATCCGAACGCGCTGGTCTCGGTAAAGTTGGTCGCCGGGCCGGGCGTCGGCACCATCGCCGCGGGCGTCGCCAAGTGCTACGCCGACCTCATCACCATCTCCGGCTACGACGGCGGCACCGGCGCTTCGCCGCTGACGTCGGTCAAGTACGCCGGCACGCCGTGGGAGCTGGGCCTGGCGGAGACGCACCAGACCCTGCGCATGAACGGCCTGCGCGACAAGGTGCGCGTGCAGACCGACGGCGGCCTCAAGACCGGCCTGGACGTGGTCAAGGCGGCGATCCTGGGCGCCGAGAGCTTCGGCTTCGGCACCGCGCCGATGATCGCGCTGGGCTGCAAATACTTGCGCATCTGCCACCTCAACAACTGCGCCACCGGCGTGGCGACGCAGAACAAGCTGCTGCGCCTCAAGCACTTCGTCGGGCTGCCGGAAATGGTGATGAATTACTTCCGGTTCGTCGCCGAGGAAACGCGGCAGTGGCTGGCGCAGCTCGGCGTGCGCTCGCTGGCCGAGCTGATCGGCCGCACCGACCTGCTGGAAGCGCTGCCTGGCGAAACCGGCAAGCAGCAGCACCTGGACCTGCGGCCGATCCTGGACGCCGCCGGCATGACGCTGCCCTCCGGCCAGTACTGCACCTCGCACAACGCGCCCCACGACAAGGGCGAGCTGGCCGAGTGCATGGTGCGCGAGGCGCTGCCGGCGATCGAGGCCAAGAGCGGCGGCACGTTCGAGTACGAGGTCAAGAACAACAACCGCTCGATCGGCGCGCGCCTGTCCGGCGAGATCGCCCGGCGCTGGGGCAACGCCGGCATGAGCGAGCATCCGGTCACGCTCAAGCTCAAGGGCACCGCGGGCCAGTCGTTCGGCGTGTGGAACGCCGGCGGCCTGCACCTGGAGCTGGAAGGCGACGCCAACGACTACGTCGGCAAGGGCATGGCCGGCGGCCGCATCGTGGTCAAGCCGCCCAAGGGCGTGAAGTACGCCTCGCAGGACGCCGCCATCATCGGCAACACCTGCCTGTACGGCGCCACCGGCGGCAGCCTGTACGCCGCCGGCATGGCCGGCGAGCGCTTCGCCGTGCGCAACAGCGGCGCGCTGGCGGTGGTCGAAGGCTGCGGCGACCATGGTTGCGAGTACATGACCGGCGGCGTGGTCGCCGTGCTCGGCCGCGTCGGCGTCAACTTCGGCGCCGGCATGACCGGCGGCTTCGCCTACGTGCTGGACGAGAAGCGCGGCTTCGTCGATCGCTACAACCACGAGTTGATCGACATCCACCGCATCGTCGCCGAGCACATGGAGGCGCACCAGCACTACCTCAAGGGACTGATCCAGGACCACGTGGACCACACCGGCAGCAAGTGGGCGCAGCAGATCCTGTCCGACTGGCGCGACTACGTCGGCAAGTTCTGGCTGGTCAAGCCCAAGGCGACCGAGCTGGCAACCTTGCTCAACACGATGAAGCAGGCGGCGTAACCGCGGCGTCCAGACAATGGCCAAGAACCTCCTCCAATTCCTCGAAGTTTCCCGCCAGGATCCCAAGAAGACCGCGGTGGAAGTGCGCCTGCACGATTTCCGCGAGATCTACGGGCAGTTCGGCAAGGAGCAGGCCGCGATCCAGGCGGCGCGCTGCCTGTCCTGCGGCAACCCGTACTGCGAGTGGAAGTGCCCGGTGCACAACTACATCCCCAACTGGCTCAAGCTGGTCGAGGAAGGCAACCTGTTCAAGGCGGCGGAGCTGTCGCACCAGACCAACTCCCTGCCGGAGATCTGCGGCCGCGTGTGCCCGCAGGACCGCCTGTGCGAGGGCGCCTGCACGCTCAACGACGGCTTCGGCGCGGTGACGATCGGCGCGATCGAGAAGTACATCACCGACGAGGCGGTCAAGCAGGGCTGGCGCCCGGACGTGTCCAAGGCCCCGGACACCGGCAAGCGCGTCGCCATCGTCGGCGCCGGCCCGGCCGGGCTGGGCTGCGCGGACATCCTGGCGCGCAACGGCGTCAAGCCGGTCGTGTTCGACAAGTACGCCCAGATCGGCGGCCTGCTGACCTTCGGCATCCCGCCATTCAAGCTCGAGAAAGAGATTGTCCAGACGCGCCGCGAGCTGCTCGAAGGCATGGGCGTGGAGTTCCGCCTCAACACCGAGATCGGCAAGGACATCGCATTCCAGAAGCTGCTGGACGAGTACGACGCCGTGTTCCTCGGCATGGGCACCTACACCTACATGAAGGGCGGCTTCAAGGGCGAAGACCTGGCCGGCGTCTACGACGCGCTGCCGTACCTGATCTCGAACGTGGACCGCCTGCTCGGCCTGGAAAAAGCTCCGAGCGATTTCATCGACATGCGCGGCAAGCGCGTGGTGGTGCTGGGCGGCGGCGACACCGCCATGGACTGCAACCGTACCGCCGCGCGCCAGCAGGCGGCGAGCGTGACCTGCGTCTATCGCCGCGACGAGGCCAACATGCCCGGCTCGCGCCGCGAGGTCGCCAACGCCAAGGAAGAGGGCGTGGAGTTCCTGTTCAACCGCCAGCCGATCGAGATCGTCGGCGACGGGCGGGTGGAAGGCGTGCGCGTGGTCGAGACGCGCCTGGGCGCGCCGGACAACCGCGGCCGGCGCCGGCCGGAGGTGGTGCCCGGCTCCGAAGAGGTGATCCCGGCCGACCGCGTCATCATCGCCTTCGGCTTCCGCCCCAGCCCGGCGCCGTGGTTCGAGCAGTTCGGCATCCGCACCCAGGACGACGGCAAGGTCGTCGCGCCCGGCGCGGGCAAGTTCAAATTCCAGACCGGCAACCCCAAGGTGTTCGCCGGTGGCGATATGGTGCGCGGCTCGGACCTCGTCGTGACCGCCGTATTCGAAGGGCGCGAGGCGGCGCAGGGCATCCTCGACTATCTGGGCTGCTAACGTAAACGTCGCGTAGCGACGCCGCGTTCGAGCGGCTGTCGGTATGGCGTCAGCTCGACGGCCAGTCCCTGGAGTCCGGCGCGATCGGCACCGTGCAACAGCTCGGCTTGTACGTATAAGCGTGGTTTGCGGTGCTTTCTGCCCATGCGCATAATATGCGCATGAAGCAGGCGATCAATCTCAGCATCTCGAAATCTCTGGTCCGCGAGGCGCGGGCGCAGAAGATCAACCTGTCCCGGTTCCTGGAGCAGCGACTGGAAGATCATCTGCACAAGCAGCGCGCCGAACAGTGGCTGGCAGAGAACCGCGAAGCGATTCAAGCCTACAACAGGCGCGTACGGGAGTTCGGGATCTTTGGCGATACGCCGGACAGGGGCTTTTGATGGCCCAATTTAGCGTTTACCGAAACCTGAAAGACGCGCGCAACCCCCCACATCCCCTATCTCCTGGACGTCCAATCCGAACTGCTTGAAAGCCTCGATACGCGCGTCGTAGTGCCGCTGGTTCGCTCCGAACTGGTCAAGCGCGGCGTCGGTCGCCTGCAGCCGGAGTTCAATGTCGCCGGCGAGCGCGTGGTCATGGAAACCGCATCGCTGGGTGCCGTGCCGGCGCAGCGGCTCGGGCCCCCGATCGCCGATCTAAGGGGGAAGCGCACCGAAATCACGGCAGCTCTGGACTGCCTGCTGACTGGAATTTAATGCCTTGACTATTGCGCCATCCGACCGCCTGATCGTCGCCCTCGACCTCCCCGAAATCCCCGACGCGAAGGCGCTGGTCGTGCGCCTGGGCGACGCCGCGACTTTCTACAAGATCGGCCTGGAACTGTTCATGTCGCCCGGCTTCTTCGGCCTGCTCGACTGGCTGCGCGCGGAAAACAAGAAGGTGTTCGTGGACCTGAAGTTCTTCGACATCCCGGAGACGGTCGCGCGCGCGGTGAAAAGCCTGTCCGAGCGCGGCGCGGATTTCTGCACCATCCACGGCAACCAGGCGATTATGGAAGCCGCCGCGAAGGCGAAGTCCGGCAAGCTCAAGGTGCTGGCCGTGACCGCGCTCACGAGTCTGGACCAGGGCGATCTGAACGACCTGGGTTTCCAGTGCAATGTCGCCGATCTCGTGCTGTCGCGCGCGCGCCGCGCGCTGGCGGCGGGCTGCGACGGCGTCGTGTCGTCGGGCCTGGAGGTGGGGCGTCTGAAGCAGGAGATCGGCTCCCGGCTGATCTGCGTCACGCCCGGCATCCGGCCGGTGGAAAACCAGGCCGAAACACAGACTTTCGGGGACCAGAAGCGCGTGATGACGCCGGCGGCGGCGATCAAGGCCGGCGCCGACTACATCGTCGTCGGCCGCCCGATCCGCGACGCCGCCGATCCGAAGGCGGCCGCCGCCGCCATCCAGCGCGAGATCGCGGCTGCGCTGATCTGATTCGGGCACGTGCCGCTCGCGGATTGCCGGGCCCCCGCCGGGGGCTGGCACTTGCCATTGTTCCAGAAGAAACCAAACGCATCTTATTGATTAGACTGGTGTAATAATTTCTTTAGAAATTCTTCAGAAATTCTTGAGGATTTCCAAATCGCTTCCCGCTACCTTGGCATTCGTCGTGACCGACCGGTGCGCCGTTTAGATAAGGGCGTCGCCGACGAGGAGCATCCAAGCGGGAGATACATATGAGGCAAGGTCAGGACTTGCTGCCGGCGACCAGAAAGCTAAGTGAGTTTGCCGAGTCCTTAGGGTTCCCATACGCCATGGCGGGACTGCGCATGGAGCGCAATCCCAGCAGCCCCGTCCAGATCATTTTGACCACCTATCCGCGGGCATGGCTCCGCCAATACGACGACCAGGAGTACACGCGCATTGACCCCGTTCTGCGGCGGGCGCGGGAGTCGCTTCTTCCATTTTTCTGGGACGAAATCAGCCTACGCGATTCCGCGATCTCGAAGCTCTTTTCCGAGGCGGCGAGTTATGGGTTGGCGCACGGACTCTCCTGCCCTGTCCACGGCCCAAATCGGGATTTTGGATTGCTGTCCCTGGCGCGGCCAACTCCAATTCAAAGCTGCGACGAGCGAAATGGGCTATTGAGTCGCGCAATGCAATGGGCTCTTCAGTATTTTTCTGCCATGTTCTCGTTGTGGAGCAAAGGCACATCCGCCGCGGTTCTGACAGAACGCCAACGTGAAGTGCTCGAACTTGTGTCGAAAGGGCGATCCGTGAAATGGATTGCCCACGCGCTCTCGGTTCACCAACGAACAGTAGAGGACTTACTGCGACGCGCTTATGAGGCGCTTGGCGCCGAATCCCGAATGCAAGCCGTCTTATTTGCGTATGCCAGTGGCCAGATTGCGCCGAATAAACATGCGGTTCCCTTACGGCAATCCACTATTCTGAAAACGCTTCCGAGCCCGTAAGCTGCTCCGCCACGAACCCAGGTCGAAGGTGGAGCCTTCTGGCACGTGGATTTCCACGTGTCACGGCTCCACAAGTTGCACCTAAAATAATCGGAAACAACAAAATGGATGACATAACGAAGAAGGGATGACTCGCAACTAGGCATATCCGACTTGGCATCGAGCGAGGCGTATCGCGCCCACGCTTACTTTTTGAAAGTGCCTCTGCTGGGTTGCCGCCGAAGGACAAGAAGCGCCAAACGAATCACACAAAGAACGGCGTTATGGCGCATCAGTAAGTCATGGCCTGCTCATTTGCGAGCACGTTTTCCGCGCGTGCCGATAGCGAGCGTTGCTTGTATTGAGGATTAGATAACGCTGCGCTCTTGTCGTGCGTGGCGCCGTTGGCCGTATAACCGATTGAAATGGATCAAGGAGAAACCCTATGAAACAGGAAGTGGTCGTTTTCGATCCGCACGGAGTATTTGAACTTCGTGACCATGATCTCATCGAGATCGCGGCTGCGAGGGGCGCGATTTTTCGGCCAGAGGAAGACGGGGTGGTCGACAACGTGGCGTGCGGTAATACGGCATGCGGTCGAGATACCACATGCATCCACATAAACGGGGCCTGTCTGGACATCGGCTGCCCCATCAATGTCGGGTTCTGTCTCCAAGTCATCTGCAAGGTCCAATAAGCAGCCGCTTTATGGGGGGGCCGTGTCAAATCTCGCGTGGGCGCTTACGCCCAAGTTGTTGCAACTCATCATTCTTCCGACTGAAAAATGCAACTTCCGCTGCACCTACTGCTACGAAGATTTCGAAATTGGAAGGATGAAGCGCAACAAGATCGAAGCCATCAAGAAGCTAATCGACGCTCGGCTTGAGCGCAACAGCCTCGATGCGCTCGAACTATCCTGGTTTGGGGGCGAGCCGTTGCTGGCTCGCGACGTAGTTTTTGAACTGAGTGAGTTCGCCCATCAACGGTTCGAGGCGGGCCGCCTCAAAGGGCTGCACGGCGATACCACCACCAACGGCTACCTGCTCGACTTACCAACCCTTCGCCGCTTGGTTGCCGCGAGGCAAAGCAGCTTCCAGATCAGCTTGGATGGTTATGCGGAGGGCCATGACCGGACTCGGCGCTACGCCTCCGGCAAAGGAACCTTCGATCGCATTTGGAAGAATCTGCTCGCAGCGAGAGGAAGCGATATTCCTTTCAAGATCATGCTTCGATTGCACCAAAACGCCGAAAATGGTGAGTCGATGGATCGATTGATCGATGAGATTGCCGCGAGATTCGGTGGCGATAGGCGCTTCAGCGCTTTCTTCAAGACCATTGAGAACCTGGGCGGGCCGAAGTCCGGCGCAATCCAGGTTATGAACAAGGAAACGGCAAAGGAACGCGTAGCCCGCCTGCAAAAAGTCTTGAGCGACGCGGGCCTTGCGACGAGCGCAGTCTTGGAGGGTCCCGAGAGCAACACCGGGAAGCCCAGTGTTGCGGAGCGCAAGCCGGGAGGCGCGGCCGTAGCGGAGGCCGATGGAGCGAAGAAAGAGCAGGGTGCAGCCCCCAGCAAGAAGTTCGACGGCCACATCTGTTACGCCGCCAAACCCAATTCGCTGATGATTCGCGCCGACGGCACCATCGGCAAGTGTACTGTGATGTTGAACGATGAACGGAACCGAATCGGAAAGCTGAACGACGACGGCACCGTTACGCTCGACAACGAGAAAATCAGCGTGTGGATGAGAGGTTTCCACGCGCTCGATGTTCTAGAGTTGGGATGTCCTGCACAGAATCTGCCGAAGCTTGACGTTAAGCCGCAGGAAGCGCCCATAAAGTTCCATCAACTAAGAGCGGCCGCCGTTGCCTAATTGGCGTGAATCGGGTTCCTCTGAGGGAATAAATCATGACCTTAAAAACCATTGTTGAGTTTGATCGCCATGCCATATTCGACATCTCCGCGGCCGGAGTTATTGACTTGGTGCAGGGTGCGGTAAGAAGCCCGCGGCAGCCCGAGAGTGACACGTTCTGCGGCAACACGGCCTGCAGTGCGAATGTCAGCTGCCCGCACACCAATGCGGCCTGCTTTATCAATTCGAACTGCGGCCATGATCGTTGGTGCTTCTAGCCGGATTGACGCTTGGAAAACGAAGTGAATATGAAATCAAAACTAGCCTGCTTTGATCGGCACGGAATGTTTGAGGTTCAAGACGGTCTTCTTGCTGAGGTACTACCATCGGACCTTTCTTCCGACCCGAGAGGCGAAATCAGCGGGGGGTGGCGGAATAACGGGTGCTCAAATCCTGCCGGGTGCGATGTAGACGTGCCGTGCACAAACGTGATGTGCCGCGAAGTCAATCTCATTTGCTAAGAGAACCCTACCTATGAAAGGGATCGTGGATCTTGAAGCGGACGGGCGTCGCGTTACCCAAGCCGGTGTTGAGTACGATGAATTCGCTGTTTTTGAACTCGCGCCTGAGTGGGTCAGTCTTGCGGCGGGGGCAGGCGAGGACCTTATTTCTAAGGCCTCGGATAATACGGATAACGGGTGCGTCGACCTACTCTGTGGCGGCAACATCCCATGCGTTAATCCAGTTTGCGGGTCGATAAACACGTCGTGCCCCAAGAATAACCCCTGTACTCTGAGGTGGTGCTGAGCGGTTTCCCGCAAACGATCCCAAGGAGGAAGAATGACTACAAATAAGCTGTTCGAAAGTCTGGAGTTTGATGAGTTTGGAGCGCCGGAAGCGCTCCCTCCATTCCGCGTGGCCGAACTCCCTGGCGATGTAAGCCAACGGATCGCCGGTGGGGGGGGCGGTCAATGTTCAATGCAAGCCCACCACGTCAGGGGTTAACGCTGCTTGCGGAGTAAACATCCCTTGCTCGCCGCCGCCCGGGGACACAAATCTCGGATGCCGTGGCAACGTCCCGTGTTTTCGGCTGCCGTTAGTCAATGGCGATGAGCCAACATGACTAACCAGTTTTCTCCACTTCAGCCGCTAGCGCGATTCGACGCACATGCGTTCTTTGAAATTGGCGACGATAACGAGTTTCGGGCGATTGGCGCCGCCGGCGCATTTCCGTTCGAAGGCTATGACGATGAGACCAATTTGATTTGCAGACACGACATGCCTTGCACGAACCTCAGTTGCCCGATCGTAAATACGGACTGTTATAACAACAAGGGGTGCGGCAGTGATAAATGGTGTCTTTGATCTGGTATCCACCGGCAGGATTGGGAGCGTTGAATGTTGCAGCTAGATGAATACGGTGTCTTTGAGGTCTCTGACCATAACCTTGTCTCCCTGTTTTCAGGGGGGATCGATCCCCTCAACCCGGTTTGCCGGATCAACATTCCGTGTTCATTAATCACGCCGGGTGACATAAATCCCTTGTGTGGATCAAACGTTCCGTGCGGTGGCCCTCCGCACCGCAATGGGTACTGCCCAACGGACTCTAATTGTTATGGCAATTACCCGTGTGGCGCGAATCCACGATGCGAGCGGCCGTGAGCCGCGGGAGCACGGGAGGCGGGTCCTCAGTAGCTGAGAGCCGTTAAGTTTAAAAGATTCTGAGCCTGTCGCCGTGTACGGGACTGATTGGTGCGCGTAGATGAAGCCGAAGCCCCTGCCCAAAAACGTTCCATTGTTCCGCGATGAAGCGGTAGCGCATCGCACGGATTCGTTGCTGGGGGATGTTTACCTTACGCCGTCGCGTTTGTTGACAGCGTTCTCTATCGCGGCGATGGTTCTGGCTTCGGTGCTCATCACCTCCCTCTTTCTCGTAGAGTTCCGCCGCGCAACCTCGGCAACCGGCTGGCTGGAGTATTCGCCGAAACCGGTAGATGTCGTTAGCGTTAGGGGTGGGACAGTTGCGAAGGTGCTTGTGCGCGAAGGCGAAAGAGTGCAGGAGGGGCAGAAAGTCCTGACCGTCTCCACTGCGCGGTCCTCAACGCTCACGCCCGCTGTGGAGCAAGAACTGCTCGCACATCTTGAGGAAGAGCGGCGCGCGTTGAATGATCAAATCGGATCCGAACAGGTCCTCGCCGCAACTCGGCGCAGGGCATTGCTTGCCGCCCGTCAAAGAGCAAGAGAAGCGATCGAAAGGTCCAAGAAGTTAATCGAACTGCAAGACCGAAAATTGGAGCTTGCAACGCAAAACAGGCGGCGCATCGAGCGGCTCGTTCAAGACTCACTGCTGCCCGTAAACGATCTCTCGGTGGCAGAGCAGCAGGAATTGGGGGCCAAGCTTGCGCGAGCGGAACTCATTCAAAAAATGGCGTCCGAAGACGAAGCTTTAAGCTCGACGAACGCTTCCCTGGAGGAACTTCCCAACACGCTGAACAACCGCCTCGCCACCATCCGCGCGTCGATAAGCGCGTTGGAGCAACGAATTGCCGAAGCATCGAGCATGGCAGATGCCGTGATCATCTCTGGTGTTTCGGGGAGAGCCGCTAACTTGCGTGTATCCCCTGGGCAAACCGTGTCCGCGGGCGAGCGTCTTATGGTAGTGATCCCTGACGATGCCGAACTTCAAGCGCAAATCATGGTGCCGACCAGTGCGTCGGGGTTCCTGGCTGTGGGAATGCCGGTCCGCATTGCGATCGACTCCTTTCCTGCGCACAAGTTTGGACATGTAAAGGGGGAGGTTCTCCGAATAGATGACGTCGCGGATGGCCCCCCTGGCGCAGCGCTCGCTGCGCGGAGCGATAGCTCTTTCTACCGAGTATCGGTATCGCTGGCCGCGGATCACGTCATGGCTTATGGGGAGGCGCTTTCGCTACGATCGGGAATGACTGTCAAGGCGCAGCTTATCCAGGACCACCGTACGGCGGTTGAGTGGATACTCGATCCAATCCTTGCGACGACTGGGCGTATATGACCCCGACGTTCGGCGCGCTGGGCTTCAAAGGCTTACCGCGAACTCCGGTTATTTTGCAAGCCGAGGCCGCCGAATGCGGCTTGGCCTGCCTGGCTATGATGTCGGCGTATCACGGCCAAATCTATGACCTCAGCACCTTGCGCGCCAAGTTAAGGGCTTCGTCTCGAGGGGCGACATTAGCTCAACTGATGGAAATGGCGGGCCAACTTAAGCTAACCAGCCGAGCTTTGCGGTTGGAGCTGAACTCGCTGGGCGGTCTGCGACTACCGTGCATCCTGCACTGGAATTTGGACCATTTCGTTGTCCTCGAACGAGTGCGCGAACGCCACGTCGAGATCATCGACCCGGCCATCGGACGGCGCAAGGTCGCGTACGCCCAAGTGTCGAAAAGTTTTACCGGAATAGCGCTGGAACTCACCCCCGCAGAGTCTTTTGAGAAGGAAGACCACAGAAATCCCCTGAGACTTACGCAGTTCTTCCGAAGTGTGCGCGGGCTAGTTCCGCAGCTCGCCAGACTCTTTGCGCTCTCCATCGCCATTCAAACCATCGCCCTACTCACGCCGATTTATGGACAGGTCGTCATCGACGATGTAATTACCGCCGGTACCTCTGACCTTCTCGTCGTTCTTGCGATCGGATTTGGTGGGTTGGCGATGATCAATATGCTGATCGGAGGGATTCGATCATTTGCCGTCTTGTATCTGGGGGCAAACCTGCAGTTCGCCTGGGGAGCCAGGGTGTTTTATCACTTGATACGGCTTCCGCTTGCGTACTTCGAGCGAAGATCCATGGGCGACGTGCTTTCGCGTTTCCGATCGCTGTCGCCCGTCCAGAACCTGACTTCAACGACGATCGTTGAAGCTGTAATGGATGGCATGATGGCGATCACTACGCTTGGGTTGATGTTGGTCTACAGCCCCTCACTCACGACTATTCCCCTCCTCGCACTTGTCTTGTACATCGTCGTTCGTACGATTCTCTTTGCACCCCAGCGGGAGAGCGCAAACGAGGCGCTTATGGAGTCCGCGCGAGAGGACAGCCATATCCTTGAATCCTTGCGGGGCATCCTGGCGATCAAAAGCTTTGCTCGCGAGCAAATTCGAGAGGCCGTCTGGCAAAACAGGGCTGCTAGCGCCATTAGAAGCCGGGTCCACGCAGCCACGTTCCATGTCGGAGAGCAGTTGGCCAATCAAGCCATATTCTCGTTGGAGAATGTTGCCGTTACCGCGATGGGGGCCTTACTCGTCGTCAAGGGGGGATTCTCCGTCGGTATGCTGGTGGCATTCCTGGCGTACAAGGGCCAATTTACATCGCGCGCTGCCGCACTCGCAGACAAACTAATTGAATTCAAGCTTCTGTCCGTCCATCTCGACAGGCTCGCCGATATCGTCTTGACCACCAGGGAAGAAAGCGGTGCAGGCGATTCCTTTGTTCAGCCGCAAGGACACCGTCTCGAAGGGCAAATCGAGGCGCGAAATATCAGCTTCCGGTACTCGCCGACGGACCCCTGGGTCATTCGTAACGCTAGTTTTGTGATCAGCAAGGGGGAGTGCGTCGCCATAACTTCGCCGTCTGGATCCGGTAAGACGACATTAATCAAGATCTTAATGGGCTTGCTCGCGCCAACCGAGGGCCAGGTTCTGATTGACGATGTCGATTGCAATTCAAAAATCGGCGTGGGTCGGAGGAATCAAATCGCGGCTGTGATGCAGGAAGATTGCCTACTTTCAGGCACCTTACTGGAGAACATCGCATTCTTTGACCCAAGGCCTAATGTCCTCAAGATTCACGAGTGCGCCAAATCGGCCGCAATCTACGATGACATCATGAGAATGCCGATGGGCTTCAACACGCTCGTGGGTGACATGGGCGCCGCGCTATCAGGGGGACAAAGGCAGCGCGTGCTACTGGCGAGAGCGTTGTACAGCGATCCCCGCATCCTCTTCCTCGACGAGGCGACCTCTCATCTCGACGTTGAAACCGAGCGACTGATTCACCGCGAACTCAAGCGAATGAGCATCACGCGAGTGATGGTTGCGCATAGACGCGAAACCCTACAGATCGCTGATCGCATTGTCTTCGGGCAGGACATTGGGGCTTCGTGTTTGAGCGAGGCATCCTGTAACGGTTTTGAGCACCGGCAAACCATAGGCACAGCAGATGCGTAACGTATTGTCCTCCTATTGGGCAGTTGTCTTCCTTGGATTGGCGCTACCTGCAACTCCAGCCAACGCTCTTTCTATCGAGCGTGGCGTTGCTTTCGACAGCGCAGATGAACCTATAAGGAGCGGCTTCGGGGATTTGCCAATCAATTTACCCGGTGGACGCACACTCACTTTTTCCCTAACCAGCTACAACCCGGAACCTGGCATGCGGGCGTTCCGGGGAGTGTCGCCGTCAAATGACCGCTTGTACATGTTCGAGAGCGCTTCGAGGCTCCTTACCGGCGATATTTACGCCCATGGGGGGCGATTCCGCCTGGTCGAGGCGGAGGGACGGCACTTCTGGACCGCGGTCGAACACGGCAGTGCGCCCGCGGCAACGGATATCCCCTGCCTTGCAACTACCGAAAAGAGCACCCCGCAAGCTCCTCGGCTTGCCGAAACGGCCGCGCCAGGCGCCGATGGGAATTATCAGATTGACCTTCTTGTGCTGTACACCTCGCAGCTCCAAAAAGAAGTGGGAGACGTTCGTGCATACGCGCAGCGGCTCGTGTTTCTAGCAAACGCTTTCCTGCAGAACAGCAAGGTCCCGGTGCGGTTCAACATCACCGACGTCAGCCAGAATGGGGGCACAGATGAAGATGTGGGCTTCTACGACAATCTAGATCACATCGCCTCCAATCCGGAGGTGGCGAAGCTGCGCAATCGACAGGGTGCCGATCTCGTTGTCTTGTTTCGTTCGCAGAGGGGCGCCAATCCCGACGGAATAAGCGGGCTCGCACGGGCATTTAACGACGGCGAGCAATCTGATCCGCCCGCCAATGTGAACGCAGAAAGGGATGCGTTCACAGTGGTGGCCAACGATGGCTACGTTCACACGCTCGCCCACGAGCTTGGGCACCTGCTTGGGGGCGGACACGCTTATGTCAAAGATGCGGGGCTCGCGAAGTACTGGAAGACCTATGCGCATGGCTGGGCTTGCGGCGATGCGGGTGGTGGGTTGCCGTACTTATCAATTCTCTATGGCGTCAACATCGACATCTCTTCTGACGATGAACTGGATAGTATGACCGGGGATTTTTTTTCGAACCCGCAGCTCCTTCAGGACGGCCAGCTTTGTGGTCAGGACGGCGTACCCGGAACGGAAATTACCGAGGCGAACAACGCCCGATCAATGACCGAGGCCGCGCCCTACGTCGCGGCTTATCGGAACCGGGGGTCGGCAGAATCCGCCGGGATGGGGTTAGGCCGATTCGGCGTCGGATTGCTGTTTCCTTCCGTCATCTTGATCGCCTTGCGGCGGCTAGGATTCCGGCCGAGGGGATTACAGTGACACGCCACTTTCCCATACGGGGCCGGGCACGACGCGCGTGCCCGTTCTTTTTCTTCGGGGAGTCCCGGAAACAGATGAAGCTCACCAACACCCTGGCAGCAGGACTTTCCTTTGCCTTCCTGAGTGCATGCAGCGGCGGAGATGGCAGCAGCAGCGATAACGGTCCTGATTACTGCCTCGCGCACTTCCTCGACGGCACGGTCACCACGAACGCCGCCCAAGATTGTTCAAATTGTACGGTTCAGTCCGGCTCCGCGAGCATTGACGATCATGGGGGAACATTCGCCAGTGTCATTTTTGGCCCTGGGGGAGGAAGCGTTACGGTACGAGCCACAGCTCCCCTCGGCACCTTGTTCTCATCAGGAAGTAACGCCGGCGCCTTAATGCGATTCCCATCGGGCGTGTTTGAGAACATTGGTGTTCGCTTTACGGCGTATCTGGCCGAGGCGCCAGTCAGCTTCGGCGGGGAGTTCACGCAGCATGGAAATATTAGTGGCAACGGTAGCGACAATTACTACGCCTTCAAGCCGGCAGGCGAGTTTGACGCAATCCAGGCGACCATCAGCCTCTCTGGCAATTCGACAAACCAGGTTATTCGCCTCAATGAGTTCTGCGGCGATCGTTAGGGTTCGTTAATAAAATAACGTCCGCTCAGCGCCGGTTTCTGCTGAAGCGAGAAATGGCCCCTGAAAGCAAGCGAAGGAAGGAAACGACCATGAGGAAATCACTTACGTCATTTGATAGGCATGCGGTCTTCGAGTTCGCGGATGCAACGTTGAATGAGATCTCGGCGGGGATGGCGAGCAGCGCCCCCGAGACGGACCAAGTTAGTAACGATGCATTATGCGTCGACATTGCATGCCAACCGGTGCTTTGGTCGTGCCCAACGGTGAATATCAATTGTCCACCCAATATCGTATGTGTCCGTTCCAATCACGCCTGCTGATTGCGTATTGGGAGCGGCTGAGCACGACCGGTTCGATCTTCTGGCGCGCGAGAACCAGGCACTGCGCGCCCGGGTGACGTAGTGGTTGCGACCGTCGCCATTGTGGCCGGCGGTTGGTCCGACTCGCGCGACGACGATCCCCCAACCAACGCGAGTGTCTGCGGGGATAACGACATGTTCTCGGCAACAACTGCGCTGGTACAGGCAAGAAGGTAGGCCGCCGCAGGCCGCAATCACAAAACCATCTCCCCTCCGCCGGCAGGTAAACTACCGCCCCTTCTCGGCCGCTGACGACGGGGCCTGCCCATGTCCTCTCCCCTCAAGAACGACCGCTTCCTGCGCGCCCTGCGCCGCCAGCCGGTGGATTGCACCCCGGTCTGGATGATGCGCCAGGCCGGCCGCTATCTGCCGGAGTACCGCGCCGCGCGCGCCAGGGCCGGCAGCTTCATGGACATGGTGTGCGCGCCGGAGCTGGCCTGCGAGGTGACGGTGCAGCCGCTGCGCCGCTTCCCACTGGACGCCGCGATCCTGTTCTCCGACATCCTCACGATCCCGGACGCCATGGGCCTGGGCCTGCATTTCGTCGAGGGCGAGGGGCCGCGCTTCCGCCAGCCGGTGCGGACCGCCGAGGACATCCGCCGCCTGGGCGTGCCGGACCCGGAAACCGAGCTGCGCTACGTGATGGACGCGGTGCGCACGATCCGCCAGGCGCTGGACGGCTCGGTGCCGCTGATCGGCTTCTCCGGCAGCCCGTGGACGCTGGCCACCTACATGGTCGAGGGGCAGGGCGGCACCGAGTTCCAGACGGTCAAGAAGCTGGCGTACGACGAGCCGGCGTTGATGAACGAGCTGCTGGACAAGCTCGCCGACGCGGTCGCGCTGTACCTGGAGGCCCAGATCAAGGCCGGCGCGCAGGCGGTGCAGATCTTCGACACCTGGGGCGGCGCGCTGGCGCCGGACGGCTTCCGCCGCCACTCGCTGGCGCCGATGGCGACCGTCGTGCGGCGGCTGAAGAAGGCCGCGCTGGAGGTGCCGGTGATCCTGTTCACCAAGGGCGGCGGCCCGCACCTGGAGGCGCTGGCCGCCACCGGCTGCGACGCCCTGGGCGTGGACTGGACCGTGGAACTGGGCCAGGCGCGGGCGCGCGTGGACGGCCGCGTCGCCCTGCAGGGCAATCTCGATCCGGTGCTGCTGTTCGCGCGGCCGGAACGCATCCGCGAGGAAGTGTCGCGGATTCTCGACAGTTATGGACAGGGGCCGGGACATGTCTTTAACCTGGGCCATGGCATCCTGCCGGAAACCCCTCCGGAGCATGCCGCGGCGATGATCCAGGCCGTGCACGAATTGAGTGCGGCGCGTCGTTGAGGAGCGTTTTGCGGGAGGCCACGGATGATTTCGGTACTGCTACCCCCCTCGCTGGTCGGCATCATCGGCTTCGTGATGCTGCTGGCGGTGCTGACCGGCTGCTTCCTGCTGCTCCTGCCGTTCGCCCTGATCAAGTTCCTGGTGCCGATCCCGGCGTTCCGCCGCGCCTGCACCGACGTGCTGTTCGCCATCGTGCGCCTGTGGGGCGACGCCAACGAGGTGGTGTTCCGCCTGCTTTACCCGATCCAGTGGGACGTCGAATTCGCCGGCTGGCTGGATCCGCGGAGCAGCTACCTGCTGGTGTCCAACCACCAGTCCTGGATCGACATCCTGCTGGTGGTGCACGTGTTCCGCCACCGCGTGCCGCCGGTGTGCTTCTTCCTCAAGCAGGAACTGCTGTGGGTGCCGATCATCGGCTTCGCCTGCTGGGCGATGGACTTCCCGTTCATGAAGCGCCACTCGCGCGAGGCGATCGAGCGGAACCCGGCGCTCAAGAATGAGGACCTGGAGACCACCCGCCGCGCCTGCGAGAAGTTCCGCCAGCATCCGGCGACCATCGTCAATTTCGCCGAAGGCACGCGCTTCACCGAGGAAAAGCGCATCGCGCGCCAGTCGCCGTACCGCCATCTGCTGCGGCCCAAGGCGGCCGGCCTGTCGTTCACCCTCAACGCCATGGGCGACCAGTTCGCCGGCGTCGTCGACCTCACCATCGCCTACAAGCCGACGCGGCAGCCGCTGATCTGGAGCTTCCTGACCGGCGAGCAGAACCACATCGGCATTCACGTGGGCGTGCTGCCGGTGCCGCAGGAGCTGGTCGCCGGCAATTACCAGGGCGACGCCGAGTTCCGCACGCGCTTCCAGAACTGGCTCAACGCCATCTGGACGCGCAAGGACGCCCGCCTGGACAAGTGGCTGGGCGGCGTCACGGCCGCGGTGCGGCCACGGATGACGTAGCGCCCCGGCTTCTGCGCAAGCCGCGCGCCATCAGCCGCAGCGTCGGCCGCAGCCCGAAGTACGCCAGCGCCAGCAGCGGCGGCGCCGCCAGCGCCCACACCGCGATCCCGTACAGCCCCACCGCGCCGTAGTCGAGCACGAACTGCCAGGGGCTGGCGGCGAAGCGCCGCGCCAGTTGCTCGATCGAAAACAGCGGCACCGGCGGCGCGCGGAACAGCCATTCGCCGGCGCGGTAGAACGGCAGCATCAGCAGCAATTGCAGCGGGTAGGCCAGGTAGTTCACCAGTTGGATGATCGGCTGGTTGAGCCGCAGCCAGACGCCGGCGACGCCGCACAGGAAGGTCGTCGCGCCCAGGATCGGAAAGATGCCCAGCACCCCGCCCAGCGCGACCGTCAGCGCGATCCGCTCCGGCGCGATGCCCTGACGCAACTGCGCCAGGATCGGCGCCACCACGCGCCGCCGCCACCACGAAGCCGCCTCGCTCATTTCCCGCTGCCGAGCTGCGGCCGCAGCGTCGCCCACACGGCGTCCAGCAGCGGGCGCTGCGCGGCCGCGTTCGGGTGGATGCCGTCGTCCTGGAAGTACTCCGCGTCCAGGGCGAATTCGGCCAGGAAGAACGGCACCAGCGGCACGCGCTCGGCCTGGGCGACCTGGCGGAAGCTGGCGGCGAAGTCCTGGCCGTACGCCGGCCCGTAGTTGGGCGGCAGCCGCATCTCGAACAGCAGCGGCCGGGCGCCGGCCTGGCGGCTGATGCGGACCAGTCGCGCGAGGTTCTCGCGCAGCGCGGCGACCGGCAGGCCGCGCAGGCCGTCGTTGCCGCCCAGTTCGATCAGAACGAGTGCCGGCCGGTGCCGGTCCAAGGCGGCGGGCAGGCGCGACAGGCCGCCGGCGGTGGTCTCGCCGCTTACGCTGGCGTTGACGACCCGGTGCGGATAGCCTTCCGCGCGCAGGCGCTGTTGCAGCAGCGCGACCCAGCCGGTGCCGGCGTCGAGGCCGTAGCCGGCGGACAGGGAGTCGCCCAGCACCAGGATCGCCGGTCCGGCGGCCGGCGCGGCGCCGACCCACAGACACAGCGCCCAAAACCAGGGAACGAGCCAGCGCATGAGCCAAGCCGTGATTGCCAGGGGGGTACGCAAGGAGATTAGCAGCCGCGACGCGCGCCTCACCATCCTCGACGGCGTCGACCTGGACGTCGCGCCCGGCGAGTCGGTGGCGATCGTCGGCGCTTCCGGCTCCGGCAAGACCACGCTGCTGTCGCTGCTGGCCGGGCTGGACTCGCCCAGCGGCGGCGCCATCCGCCTGGACGGCCGGGAGCTGACGCGGCTGGACGAGGACGCGCGCTCCGCCTGGCGTGCCGGCCGCGTCGGCTTCGTGTTCCAGTCCTTCCAGTTGCTGGCCGGTCTCACCGCCCTGGAAAACGTGATGCTGCCGGCGGAGCTGGCCGGCCTGTCCGACGCCGCGGCGCGCGCGCGGCGGGCGCTGGACCAGGTGGGGCTGACGCCGCGCCTGGCGCACTACCCGTACCAGCTTTCCGGCGGCGAGCAGCAGCGCGTCGCCATCGCGCGCGCGTTCGCCGGCGAGCCGCGCATCCTGTTCGCCGACGAGCCGACCGGCAACCTCGACACCGCCACCGGCGCGCACATCATCGACCTGCTGTTCGACCTCAACCGCGAGCGCGGTACCACGCTGGTGCTGGTCACGCACGACGCCGATCTGGCGCGCCGCTGCGATCGCGTGCTGACGCTGCGCGACGGGCGGCTGCATGAGTAGTGCCGTCGCCTTCGGCCTGCGCCGGCTGCGGCGCGGCTGGCGCTCCGGCGAGCTGCCGATCCTGGCGCTGGCGATCGCCGTGGCGGTGGCCGCGGTGGGCGGCGTGGGCCTGTTCGGCAGCCGCGTGGAGCGCGCCATCGAGGCGCAGAGCGGCGAGGCGCTGGGCGCGGACATGCAGCTCGGCTCGCGCTCGCCGCTGCCGCCGGAGCTGGCGGCGCAGGCGCGTGCCCTGGGCGCCGCCGTCCTGGAAACCGCCACCCTGCCCAGCGTGATCCAGGCCGGCGAGCGTTCCACGCTGGCGGCGGTCAAGGCGGTGCCGGACGGCTACCCGCTGCGCGGCCGGCTGCGCATCGCCGACGAGCCGTTCGCGCCGCCGCGCGACACCGCCGAGGTTCCGGCCGCCGGCACCGCCTGGGCCGACCTGCGACTGTGGACGGAGCTGGGCCTGGCGCCCGGCGCGCAGATCCGGCTCGGCGCGGCAACCTTGCGCATCGCCGCGCTGATCGAGTACGAGCCGGACCGCGGCAGCGGTTTCGTCGACATCGCGCCCCGCCTCCTGATGAACGCGCGCGACCTGGCCGCCACGCAACTGATCCAGCCCGGCAGCCGCGCGCAGTTCTCCCTGCTCGTCGCCGGGCCGGCCGCGGCACTCGACGAAATCGCGCAGATGGAACTGCCGTCCAACATCCGCCGGCTGCGGCCGGCGGACGCGCGCGCCGAGGTGCGAGCGGCGATGGACCGTGCGCGCCGCTTTCTCGACCTCGCGGTGCTGGCCGCCGCGCTGCTGGCGGCCGCCGCGGTGGCCCTGTGCGCGCGCAGCTACGGCCGGCGCCTGCGCGACGAGGTGGCGCTGCTGAAGTGCCTGGGGGCGCGGCAGAACTTCGTGGCCGGCGCGCTGGCGTCCAGCCTCGGCGCGCTGGCGCTGCTGGCCGGCCTTGCCGGCGCGGCCGGCGGCTATCTGGCGCAGGAACTGATCGCCACGCTGCTGGCCGGCCTGATGCCGGCCGCCTTGCCCCCGCCCTCGCCGTGGCCGCTGGTCTCGGCCTTCGGCCTGGGCCTGCTGATCCTGCTCGGCTTCGGGCTACCCGCCGTGTTGCAGGCGCGCCACGCCCCGCCGATGCGGGTGTTCCAGCGCGAGCTGGAGGCGACCGCCGGGGCGCGCCTGGTCGCACTCGGCGCGGTGGCCGGCGCGGCGGCCCTGCTGTGGCTGCGCACGCGCGATCCGATGCTGGCCGCCTACGTGCTGGCCGGCGCGCTCGGCACGCTGCTGCTGCTGGCCGGCGCCGCCTGGCTGCTGGTGCGGCTGCTGGCGCCGCTGCGCCGGCGCGTGGGCGTGTCCTGGCGCTTCGGCCTGGCCAACATCACGCGCCGCCAGGGCAGCTCCATCGCGCAAGTGGTGGCCCTGGGCCTGGCCCTGCTGGCGCTGCTGCTGCTGGCGATCGGCCGCGACGAGCTGCTGGAGGCCTGGCGCAACCGCCTCAAGCCGGACACGCCCAACCAGTTCATCATCGACATCCAGCCCGGCCAGCTCGACGCCCTGCGCCAGTTCTTCGCGGCGCAGGGCCTGGGCGAGCCGCAGCTCTGGCCGATGGCGCGCGGGCGCCTGGTCGCCCTCAACGGCGCGCCGGTCGCGGCCGAGTCCTTCGACGACCCGGAAACCCGGCGCTGGATCAACCGCGAGTTCAACCTGTCCTGGACCGACGCCCTGGGCGCGGACAACGAGCTGAAGCAAGGCGAGTGGTGGGGCAGGGAAGGCCGCGGCCAACCCTGGCTGTCGGCCGAGGACTACGCGGTGGAGCGCCTCAAGCTCAAGCTCGGCGACCGCATGACGCTGCAAATCGCCGACCGCGAGATCGAGCTGACCGTGCGCAGCTTCCGCGAGGTGCACTGGGACAGCTTTCGCCCCAACTTCTTCCTGCTCACGCCACCCGGCACGCTCGACGACGCGCCGGCGACCTGGCTGACCAGCTTTTACCTGCCCAAGGACCGCCGCGAGCTGCTGCGCGCCCTGCTGCGCGAGTTTCCCAATCTGACGGTGGTCGATCTCGATGCCGTGATGAACCAGGTGCGCTCGATCGTCGACCGCGTGGCGCGCGCCGTGGAGTTCATCTTCCTGTTCGCGCTGGCGGCCGGATTGCTGGTGCTGCTGGCGGCGGTGGAGGGCACGCGCGAGGAGCGGGTGCGGGAGATCGGCCTGCTGCGCGCGCTGGGCGCGCGCCGCCGGGTCGTCGTGCTGGGCCTGATCGCGGAGTACGGAGTGCTCGGCCTGCTCGCCGGCACCGTCGCCGCGGCGGCGGCGCAGGGCCTGACCTACGCGCTGGCGCAGTGGGTGTTCGAGATTCCCTACGGGTTTTCGGCGGCGCTGTGGCTGGCCGGCGCACCGATCGGCGGCGTGCTGGCCGCCCTGATGGGCTGGCTGGCGCTGCGCGGAACCCTGCGGACGCCGCCGCGGCAGGTGCTGGCCGCCAACGGAACCTCTTGCTGACCCGCCCGGCGGCGCGGGTTCGATTCCATTGAGGACGGTACTACGAGCGAGTGCCGCTCAGCGTGATATATATTATTGTCATATCTCACGCGGAGGAGCGGGGCCATGGAAACCGCAAAGCTGTTCTGGTCCGGCCGCTCGCAAGCGGTCCGCCTGCCCAAGAACTACCGGTTCGACGGGAAAGAAGTTCGCATTCGCCGCCGCGGCAACGCGGTCATCCTGGAGCCTGTGCCGGAGAGCTGGGACTGGCTGGACGCAATTTCCGGACGGCTGGACCAAGACTTCGTCGGCGCCGTCGAGGAGAAGCCGCAGACCCAGGAGCGCGCGGCGATGGACCGCCTGTTTCGCTGATGCGCTATCTCCTGGATACGAATGCGGTGATCGCTCTGCTCAATGACCGCGATTCGCCGCTTGCGCGCCGTGTGCGGCGGCAAAAGCCCGGCGAGGTCGCAATTTCGGCGATCGTCGCGCACGAGCTGTATTACGGCGCGTTCAAAAGCCAGCGCACGGAACACAATGTCGCCCTGGTAGATGCTCTGCAGTTCGACGTTCTGGATTTCGACAAGGAGGACGCGCGACATTCGGGGGAAGTCCGAGCCGCGCTCGCGCTGAACGGATCGCCCATCGGCTCGTACGACGTGCTGATCGCCGGGCAGGCCCGCTCGCGCGGTTTGGTGCTGGTCACGCGCAACACCCGCGAGTTCCGCCGGGTGCCGGACTTGAAGTGCGAGGATTGGCATTCGGCGTGATGCGCCAAGATGGAGCGGGAAAAATGAAGATTGGCAGCTTGGACGAAGTGCCGTAGCTTGCGCGTCTTGTCCGTAACGGTGCTCGCGCTCGGCGTCAGCGCCGCAGTTGGAGTCGTCTTTGGGCTCTTCCCGGCGCGTAAGGCGGCGCGGCTCGATCCCATCGAGGCGCTGCGCTACGAGTAAGCGGCCGTAGGCCGATTTCCGGCATAATTCGCGGCCGGATTGCAGTCGGCGGCGATGGCGCCGCCGCGGAATCCGGCTGCCACGGTCCGCGCCGCGCGGCCGCTGGATCGTTAAATTTTTCCTCTAGATTCAATTCCCTGGGAGCTTTGTCATGAAGAAGCCCGTGAAGGTCGCCATCACCGGCGCCGCCGGCCAGATCGCCTATTCGCTCATCTTCCGCGTCGCCTCCGGCTCCATGCTGGGCCCGGACCAGCCGGTGATCCTGCAACTGCTCGATATTCCGGACATGCTGGAAAAGCTCAAGGGCACGGTCATGGAGGTCGAGGACTGCGCGTTCCCGACGGTGGCCGGCGTCGTCGCCTCGGCCAAGCCCGAGGAAGCCTTCGACGGCACCGACTTCGCCCTGCTGGTCGGCGCGCGCCCGCGCGGTCCCGGCATGGAGCGCAAGGATCTGCTGACGGCCAACGCGGCGATCTTCTCGGTGCAGGGCAAGGCGCTGTCGGAAAAGGCCTCGCGCGACGTCAAGGTGCTGGTGGTCGGCAACCCGGCCAACACCAACGCGCTGATCGCCGCGAGCAACGCCAAGAAGCTCGACGCGCGCCAGTTCACCGCGATGACGCGCCTGGACCACAACCGCGCGCTGTCGCAGCTCGCCGCCAAGACCGGCAGCCACAGCACCGACATCGAGAAGATGATCATCTGGGGCAACCACAGCTCCACGCAGTACCCCGACCTGTCGCACTGCACGGTCAAGGGCCAGCCGGCGAAGTCGCTGGTCACGCAGGAGTGGATCGAGAAGGACTTCATCCCCACCGTGCAGCAGCGCGGCGCCGCGATCATCAAGGCGCGCGGCGCCTCGTCCGCCGCCTCCGCCGCCTCGTCCGCCGTGGATCACATGCGCGACTGGGCGCTGGGCACCAACGGCAAGTGGGTGTCGATGGGCGTGCCGTCCGACGGCTCCTACGGCATCAAGCCGGGCGTGATGTATTCCTATCCCTGCGTGTGCAAGAACGGCAAGTACGAAGTGGTGCAGGGCCTGTCGGTGGACGCATTCTCGCGCGCGCGCATGGATGCGACCGACCAGGAGCTGCGCGAGGAACGCGCGGCGATCGAGGAACTGCTGAAGTAAGCGGCTGCGGCTGCAAACATGGGCCCGCCGACTCCGGTCGGCGGGCCTTTTTATTTCCTCAAATCCACCCCGCCCTGCGCAGGCGGACGAAGATCATCGTGTCCACCACGGTCATCACGCCCAGCGCCAGCGGGTAGCCGAACTTCCAGTCCAGCTCCGGCATGTGCTGGAAGTTCATGCCGTAGATGCCGGCGATCATGGTCGGCACCGCGACCAGGGCGGCATACGCGGCCAGGCGCTTCATGGTCTCGTTTTCCTGCAAGGTAATCATCGACAGGTTGACCGACAGCGCGGTCACGACCATGTCGCGCACCGCGTCGATGCCCTGGTTGAGCCGCACCAGGTGATCGGCGATGTCGCGGAAGTACTCGCCCATGCCCGCGCACACCGGCGGCACGCGGCCGCCGTAGAGCTTGCCGACCGCCTCCAGCAGCGGCGCGACGGCGTGCTTGAGCGTGACCAGCTTCTGCTTGAGGACGTAGAGGGCGCGGATGTTCTCGCGCGCGGCCACGCCCTCGAACACGCGGCCCTCGATCTCGTCCAGCTCGATCTCCAGCGACTCGATCAGGGGGAAGTAGCGGTCCACCACGGCGTCCATCAGGGCGTAGCACACGTAGCCGGAGCCGTTGCGCAGCAGCTCCGGCTCGCGCTCGGAGCGGGCGCGCACCTCCTGGAAGCCTTTTTCCGCGCCGCGCCGCACGGCCAGCACGTAGTTGCGGCCGACGAAGATCGCGGCCTCGCCGACCTTCAGCTCGCCGCCCGGCTGCGGCTCGATCATGTGCAGCACCGCGAACAGCGAGTCGCCGTACTCCTCGATCTTGGGTCGCTGGTGGCCGTGGTTGGCGTCCTCGACCGCCAGCGGGTGCAGGCCGAACTGTTCGCGCATCTGCTCCAGCTCGCCCGCCGTGGCGTCCCTCAGCGCGACCCAGACGAAGCAGTCGGGCCGGCGCACGTAGTCCGAAATCCGGTTCGGCGCGATGTCCGCGATTTTCTGGCCTTTCTCGTAGGCCACACAGCTAATCAGCATGGCTCCTCCTTCGGCCGCCGCGTATTTTGCGCGGCCGGCGTTTTTCCGCGGCGCTTTTTACCTTAACTGCTGCGTACGCGCTTGACCGCCGCGCTCCATCCCTCGTACAGGGCGTCGGCCTGCGCCGCCGCCATGCCGGGCGCGAAGCGGCGCTCGGTCTGCCATAGCTTGGCGATCTGCTCCAGCGAGCCGTAGACGCCGGCGTGCAGGCCGGCCAGGAAGGCGGCGCCCAGTGCCGTGGTCTCCACCGTCTGCGGCCGCACCACCGGGATCTTGAGGATGTCGGCCAGGAACTGGGTCAGCCAGTCGTTGACCACCATGCCGCCGTCCACGCGCAGCTCGGTCGGCGCGACCGCGTCCTGCGCCATCGCGGCGAGCAGGTCGCGCGTCTGGTAGCACACCGACTCCAGCGCGGCGCGCACGATATGCGCGATGCCGGCATCGCGGGTCAGGCCCAGGATCGCGCCGCGCGCCTCCGGGTCCCAGTACGGCGCGCCCAGGCCGGTGAAGGCGGGGACCAGGTACACGCCCTGCGTGTCCGGCGTGCGCTTGGCGATGTCCTCGGTCTCGGAGGCCTGCTTGATCAGGTGCAGGGCGTCGCGCAGCCACTGCACCGCGGCGCCGGCGATGAAGATGCTGCCCTCCATCGCGTACGTCGTCCGGCCCTTGAGGCGGTAGGCGACGGTGGACAGCAGGCGGGTGCGCGAGTGCGTGAGCGTTTCGCCGGTGTTGAGCACCAGGAAGCAGCCGGTGCCGTAGGTGCTCTTAATCATGCCCGGCGAGAAGCAGGCCTGGCCGACGGTGGCCGCCTGCTGGTCGCCGGCGATGCCGCAGACCGGAATCTCGGCGCCGAACAGGGATTTGTCCGTGCGGCCGTAGTCGGCGGCGCTGTCGCGCACCTCCGGCAGCAGGCTCGCCGGCACGTCGAGGAACTTCATCAGCTCCGCGTCCCATTGCTGGGTCACGATGTCGAACAGCAGGGTGCGCGAGGCGTTGGTGGCGTCGGTGGCGTGCTGGCGGCCGCCGGTGAGCTTCCACAGCAGCCAGGTATCGATCGTGCCGAAGGCCAGCTCGCCGCGGTCCGCCCTGGCGCGAGCGCCGGGGACGTTGTCGAGGATCCAGCGGATCTTGGTGCCGGAGAAATAGGGATCGAGCAAGAGGCCGGTCTTCTGCGCGATCCAGGCGTCGCGCTCGGCCGACAGGTGCCGCTTGCAGAAGTCGGTGGTGCGCCGGTCCTGCCAGACGATGGCCGGGAACACCGGCTTGCCGGTCTTGCGCTCCCACACCACCGTGGTCTCGCGCTGGTTGGTGATGCCCAGTGCGGTGATGCGGCCCGCGTCCAGCCCGGCCTGCGCGATGGCCTGGCGCGCCATCTCCAGCGTGTCCTGCCAGATGCGTTCGGGGTCGTGCTCGACCCAGCCGGGCTTGGGGTACGACTGCGGCAGCTCCTTCTGCGCCAGGCTGATGCGCTTGCCGGCGGCGTTGAACACGATCGCGCGGCTGCTGGTCGTACCTTGGTCGATGGCGAGCAGGAAGGCCATGCGGGGCTCCTGAGGTAAGCTCTAAGAGGAACGGGGGGAACTTACAACGTGAGAACGTCCGAATTCCAGCACCGGCTGGCCAACGGCCACGCCGCGCATGTGCATCGCTGGCTGCCGACCGGCGGGGAGCCGCGCGCCGCCCTGCAAATCGTCCATGGCATGGCCGAGCACGGCGCGCGCTACGCGCGCTTCGCCAAGGCCCTGACCGGCGCCGGCTTCGCGGTCTACGCGCAGGACCTGCCGGGCCACGGCCGTACGGCGGCGCAGGAGGAACTGGGCCATTTCGCCGACCGCGACGGCTGGGCCTTTGCGCTGGCCGCCATCGACGGCGTGCGCCGCCACGTGGAGGCGCAGCATCCGGACCGGCCGCTGTTCCTGTTCGGCCACAGCATGG
The DNA here is from genome assembly GCA_016182805.1 of Gammaproteobacteria bacterium. Lineage (GTDB taxonomy): Bacteria > Pseudomonadota > Gammaproteobacteria > Nevskiales > Nevskiaceae > JACPFV01. The sequence continues at coordinate 11,130 of JACPFV010000036.1, read as the reverse complement.
GCTCGTTCCTGCTCCAGCATCACCTGCTGGAGCGCGGCGACGGCGTGGCCGGCGCGATCCTGTCGGGCACGCACGGCGACCTCGGCCCGGCGCGCGCGGCCGGCCTGGCGCTGATGCGGCTGGAGGCGATGCTGCTGGGTGCGCGCCACCCCAGCGCGCTGGCCGAGGCGTTGACGTTCCGCAGCTACGCCAGGCGGTTCCGCCCGCGCCGCACCGAATTCGACTGGCTGTCGCGCGATCCGCAGGAGGTGGACAAATACGTGCACGACCCCTTGTGCGGCTTCCGCTGCACCGCCGGGCTGTGGGCCGACCTGCTGAGCGCCACGGCGCACCTGACCGATCCAATGCGCCTGCAGCGCCTGCCCAGGCAGCTGCCGGTGCTGATGATCGCCGGCAGCCGCGACCCGGTCAGCGAGGGCGAGCGCGGCCCGCGCGTGCTGGAGCAGGCGTACCTCGCCGCCGGTCTTGCCGACGTCGAGGTGCGCATCTACCGCGAGGGCCGGCACGAGCTGCTCAACGACACCTGCCGCGAGCAGGTCACGGCCTACGCGCTGGTATGGCTGCGCAATCATCTGTCCGCGGCACGGTCTTAGCGGTGTCGGGTCGCGGAGTCGATTCATGCGGTCATCGCGGATGCTGGGCGGGCTGCTGCTGATGGGGTTTTCGCTGGCGGCCCTGGCCGCGCCGAAGGCGGAACTGTGGGAGCGCTGGGCGGCGTCCGGCATCGGCAAGGTCGGCATCGACCATTCCGCCTGGAGCGAGTGGCTCGGTCGCCACGTCGAGCCGGGCGCGGACGGCATCAACCGCGTCGCCTACGGCGCCGTGGACCAGGCCGAGCGCGCCGCGCTGGCCGCCTACCTGCGCCGCATGCAGGGCATCGCGATCGGCGGCTTCGCGCGCGCCGAGCAGCGCGCGTACTGGATCAACCTCTACAACGCGGCGACCGTCGGCGTCGTGCTCGACCACTACCCGGTCGCCAGCATCCTGAAGATCGACATCTCGCCCGGCCTGTTCGCGCGCGGGCCGTGGGGCAAGAAGCTGCTGACGGTCGAGGGCGAGAAGATCTCGCTGGACGACATCGAGCACCGCATCCTGCGGCCGATCTGGCGCGACCCGCGCACGCACTACGCGGTGAACTGCGCCTCCCTGGGCTGCCCCAACCTGGCGCCCCGCGCCTACACCTCCGGCAACATGGAGGAGATGCTCGACGCCGGCGCGCGCGCCTACGTCAACCACCCGCGCGGCGTTGCCGTGCGCGACGGCAAGCTCCAGGTGTCGAGCATCTACGTCTGGTTCAAGGCCGATTTCGGCGGCGGCGACGCCGGCGTCGTCGAGCACCTCCGGCGATACGCCGAGCCGGCGCTGGCACGGCAGCTCGAGGGCGTGTCGCGCATCGCCGCGGACGCGTACGACTGGAGCCTCAACGACGCGCGCTGACTACCCGAACTCCGCGCCTTCCGCGCAGTACGCCAGCGTCAGCGCCTCGCCGCCCACGTTCACCGCCGCCACCGCGCTCATCATGGCGTGCATCAGCTCCACGCCGCGCTCGCGCGCGGCCTGCGCCAGCGTCTCGTAGCCGGCCAGCCTGGGAATCTCGGCCGGATCGCCGCCGTACGACAGGCACACCACCGGCACCATCAGGCCCTTGCGGATGCGCGCGGCGGCGTGCTCGAACAGGCGCTCGCAGGCGTTCTCGTAGTGCCGCACCTTCGCCACCGGCCCGGTTTCGCCGCGGTGGCAGTGCAGCACCGGCTTGATGTCCAGCGCCGAGCCGAGCAGGTACGACAGCAGGCCCACGCTCTTCTCGCCCTTCTTCGACGCGCGCTCGCGGATGTAGTACAGGTCCCGCGGCACCAGGTAGGCGTGGGTGTGGAACGCCAGCTCGTCCAGGCGCTTGCGGATCTCCGAGGGCGTGCGGCCGTCGCCGGCCAGGCGCACCGCCTCCCAGGCCAGCACCGCCGGGCCGGTGAACACGTTCTGCGAATCCACCACGCGCAGCGCGAACGGGCCCGGCACGTTGCGGCCGTTGCGCACCTTCTGGTAGTCGCGCAGCACCGCGAACGAGGCGCGCTGCGCGTTCTGGAAGGTCGGGCTGCGCTTGCTGGTGAGGGTAATCAGGAACACGTAGTCGTATTCCAGCACCAGCCGGTCCAGGAACAGCTTCTCGATGTCCTCGACCGAAAACGCGGAGGTTTCCGCGTCCATGCCGCGGTCGGCCAGGTGCTCGGCGTAGAACGCCAGCGTCGACTGCGGCTCGCGCGTGTCGGCCAGCGAGGTGTCGCCCAGGTGCAGCGTGCTGGGAATGACGGTGATCCGGTTTCGGACGACGAACTCGTGCGACAGATCGGTGCTCACATCCACCGCGATGCCTACGCGCATGCCGGCCTCCTCCGCCCCGGATCGTTATGGGCCTATTCTGCGAACTTTGCCGCGGCTTTCACAGTGCGCGCCGCGCGGTGTCGGGGATGCAGGCCCTATAATCCGACCCCGTTGCCAAACGGACGACACCGTGAGCCTCGCAGCCTACCCGACAACCCGCCTGCGCCGCACGCGCTCGGCCGAATTCGTGCGCCGCCTGGTGCGCGAGACGCGCCTGGACCCGGCGCAGCTGATCCAGCCGCTGTTCGTGGCCGAGGGCGAGCTGGGCGGCCCGGTCGCCTCCATGCCGGGCGTGACGCGCCTGTCGCTGCCGGAGCTGGCGCGCGAATGCCGCGCCGTGCACAAGCTGGGCATCCAGGCGGTGGCGCTGTTCCCGGTGATCCCGGCGGCGAAGAAGACGCCCAACGGCGAGGAGGCCCTGAACGCCGACGGCCTGGTGCCGCGCGCGATCAAGGCAGTGAAGAAGGCCTGCCCGGAGCTGGGCGTGATCGTCGACATCGCGCTCGACCCCTATACCAGCCACGGCCACGACGGCGTGCTGGACGCGAAGGGCCGCGTCGACAACGACCGCACGATCGAGATCCTCACGCGCCAGGCGGTGGTCTACGCCCGCGCCGGCGCCGACGTGCTGGCGCCCTCCGACATGATGGACGGCCGCATCGGCGCGATCCGCAAGATGCTGGAGCGCGACGGCCAGCACAACGCGCTGCTGCTGTCGTACGCCGCCAAGTACGCCAGCGGCTTCTACGGCCCGTTCCGCGACGCCGTCGGCTCCGCCGCGCAGCTCAAGGGCGACAAGCGCAACTACCAGATGGACCCGGCCAACACCGACGAGGCGCTGCGCGAAGTGGAGCTGGACATCGCCGAGGGCGCCGACATCGTCATGGTCAAGCCGGGCCTGCCATACCTCGACGTCGTGCGCCGCGTGAAGGAGCGCTTCGCCGTGCCGACCTTCGCGTACCAGGTCAGCGGCGAGTACGCCATGCTCAAGGCCGCCGCCGCCAAGGGCTGGCTGGACGAGCGCACCGCCGCGCTGGAAGCTCTGTTGTGCCTGCGCCGCGCCGGTGCCGACGGCATCCTCACTTACTACGCCAAGCAGGCTGCGCTCTGGCTGCGGGAAGGCTGATGGATCGCTACGCCGTCCTGGGCTGGCCCGCGGCCCACAGCAAGTCGCCCCCGATGCAGCGCCGGTTCGCCGAGCAGACCGGTCAGCGCATGACGTACGAGGCGATCGAGATCCGGCCCGAGGCGCTGGCCGACGCGCTCAAGCGCTTCCACGCCGAAGGCTGGAAGGGCTTCAACATCACCCTGCCGCACAAGCTCGCGGTCGTGGCCCTGTGCGAGCGTGTCAGCGCGCGCGCGTGCATCGCCGGCGCGGCCAACTGCCTGCTCCGCACGGAAGCCGGCTGGTCCGGCGACAACACCGACGGCGAGGGCCTGATCCGCGATCTGCATAACCAGGGCATGCCGGTGCGCGGCCGCCGCGTGCTGGTGCTGGGCGCCGGCGGCGCCGCGCGCGGCGTGCTGAAGCCGCTGCTGGACGAAAAGCCGGCGGAGCTGACCCTGTCCAGCCGCAATCCGTGGAAGCCGGAAGAGATCGCGCAGCAGTTCAAGCCTTACGGCGCGATCCGCCCCTGCACGCACCTGGCGCTCAAGGGCGACCGCTACGACCTGATCGTCAACGCCACCTCCGCCGGCCACAGCGGCCAGATTCCGCGCCTGCCGGGGCAGCTCGTCGCCGAGGGCGGCGCCTGTTACGACCTGTCGTACGGCACGGCCTTCGAGCCGTTCCGCGCCTGGGCGCAGGAGCAGCATGCGGAGAAGATCGCCGACGGGCTGGGCATGCTGGTGGAGCAGGGCGCGGCCTCGTTCGAGCTGTGGCGGGGCATGCGGCCGCAGACGGCCGACGTGATCCGCCGCCTGCGCGCGGGCGCGTAGGAAGTCGCGATGGACTTCGGCATCTGAGCGATCTCTACCATTTCGGCGCCCCACCGCGATGGGCATAATCGCGACTCGCTCATGCGGTAAACATTCGAAGGCGGAGGGAGAATCATGGGGCGTCGTTCCGGTCGAACCGGCTTGCTGACCGTCGGCATCGCAGTCGTCGTGGCCGCTTGCGCCGATGGCCAGGCGCCGAAAGCCGCCACGGAAGGCGTGAACACGCCGCCGTCCTCGCGCTACGACCTGGCGAACCGCTGCTTCACGATGAAGGCGGGCGGCGCGTATACCGTGCGCGAGGGGTCCGGCTTCGTCGCCAACGGCGCCAGCGCCGACGGCGCCGAGCGTTTCTACTTGAAGGCTGCGGGCCTGGGCCGCTACCTGTTCTACACAGCCGACAAGATGTTGATGACCGCCAGCGGCAGCGCGGTCGGCGCCGTCGCAACGCCGGCGGACGGCTCGGACTGGACCGTCGACGGCGAGAACGGCCGCTACACCGCCGCGGCACTCAATCAGTTCCTCGCCGCCAATTCCAGCGGCGGCCTCGTGCTGGGCGCGGAGGCCGCAACGCTGACTTTCGAGCCGGCCAGCGGCTGCAGCGAATATCCGGAAATGCCGGTCGGCATCGTCGGGCCGACCTTCAAGGGTCCCGCGGCCGGCAAGCCGGTGATCGGCTTTGCCGAGGTGCACGCACACATGGCGATGGGCTCGGACATGTCCGACGGCTCCGGCGACCGCGGCCCCTCCTCCGGCGGGGTCATGTACGGCCACGCGGTCAACCGCTTCGGCGTGCCGGCCGCGCTGGGCAACTGCGAGGTCATGCACGGCCCCGACGGCATGCTGAGTCCCGAGGCCATCATCCTCGACCAGGACCCGGCCGGCGCGCAGCACGACACCGTCGGCTGGCCGGATTTCATCGACTGGCCCAAGCACGACTCGATGCTGCACCAGCAGATGTACTACCGCTGGGTGGAGCGTGCGTACCGCGCGGGACTGCGCACGATGGTGGTCCACGGCACCAACATCGAGGCGCTGTGCAACGTCGCCAAGAGCACGGTCGGCGATCCGGATGCCGACTGCACCGACATGGGCGTCGGCACCAAGCAGGTCGCCTATCTGTACGACATCCAGAACTACGTGGACGCGCAGGAAGGCGGCCCCGGCAAGGGCTGGTTCCGCGTGGTCAAGGACCCGGCCGACGCGCGCGCAACGATCGCCGCAGGCAAGCTCGCCGTGGTGCCGGGGCTGGAATTCTCCAACCTCTTCAGGTGCAACGTCAGCTACGGGCCGGGCGACCACCTGCTGCCGCCGAACGAGGCCGGCACCGCGGCCTGCACGAAGGAGGACATCGACCGGGAGATCGAGGAAGCCTGGACGCTGGGCGTGCGCGCCGTGTTCCCGTTCCACGACGTGGACAGCGCGCTCGGCGGCACCGGCATCTTCGACAGCATCGCCCTCAACCTGGTCGGCTTCTACGGCACCAACGGCTTCTGGCGCACCTACGACTGCGAGGACGGCGGCGAGGGCGACAAGTTCCTCTATAACGCCGGTTCCTACATGTACAGCGGCGACTTCCCGGAGGGCTGGGGCGGCGATCCGCTTACGGGCGCGCTGGTGGGCGCGACGCAGGGCCTGCTGCCGATGTATCCGTCCGGCAAGCGCCAGTGCAATGCGCGCGACGTCACCGATTTGGGCAAGTACGCAATCCGCAAGATCATGGAGAAGGGCTTCACGCTGGACATCGACCATGCCGAGATCCGCAGCAAGCAGTACATGCTCGACGAGGGCGCCAAGCTCACGCCCAATTACCCGATGATTTCGGGCCACGGCGGCCACGGCGGCATCAGCAAGGCGCAGGCCGAGCAGATGATCCGGCAGGGCGGAATCATCTATCCCGCGCTGGAGAACGGGAAGAACATGAGCGACTTCCTGAAAAACCGGCTGAAGCCGATCTGGCAGGCCTCGGGCACCAGCCGCCCTCTGGCAATGGGCTACGGCGCCGACGCCAACGGCCTGCGCAACCTGCCCGGCCCGCGCGGCGCCGGCGGCCCGCCGCTCCAGTACCCGTTCACGATGTTCGCGGGAGAGGGCTGGGGCTCGCAGTTCCGCAGCGCCGGTATCCGGCCGGTCCAGGTCGAGATGCTGTCCATTCCCGGCGGCAAGTCCTGGAACATGGACGAAGAGGGCATGTCGCACTACGGGCTGGTCGCGGACATCGTCGAGGAGATGCGCCTGGAAGGCGGCGAGGACGCGCTGACCCCGTTCTACCGCTCGGCCGAGACCTATCTGCAACTGTGGGAGCAGACGCTCGCGGCGTCCGCGGCGCTGCGGCAGCAGGGCCAGTAAAGCCCGCGCCAGACTCGGGCAAGCGGTGACGATGCGCGGCCGCATCACCGTTGCGGCGGCCGCGCTGGCGCTGCCGGCGACGGCGGCCGCGCACGGCTTCGGGCGGCTCTACAACCTGCCGGTCCCGTTCTGGCTTTACGCCTGGGGCGCCGCGGGCACGCTGGTGCTGTCGTTTCTGCTCGTCGGGTATTTCGCGTCCGCACCCGCCTCGGCACCGTCGTTCCGCGTACGCGAACTGGGCGGCGGCGTCCGGCGCGCGCTGCGGCGGCTCGCGCCGGCACTGCAGGTGCTGGGCGTGTTCCTGCTGCTGCTGTGCATCGCCACCGGACTGTTCGGCAACCGCGATCCCCTGCGCAACTTCAGCATGACCTTCTTCTGGGTTGTGTTCGTGCTGGGTTTCGCCTACGTGACTGCCTTCGCCGGCGACTTCTACGCCAGGCTCAATCCCTGGCGCACGCTCGCCGAAATTCTCGACCGCGTCGTACGCGGCTACGTGCGCGGCCGCTGGCGCTATCCGGAGCGTCTGGGCGACTGGCCCGCGCTTGCCTTGTACCTGGCGTTCGTCTGGTTCGAGCTGTTCGGACACGGCAAGCCGGCGCCGCTCGGCTCGATGCTGTTGGCGTACACCGCGCTCAACTTCGCCGGCGTCTGGCTCTTCGGCAGCGTGGCCTGGTTCCGGCACTGCGAATTCTTCTCGGTGTTCCTGCGCCTCGTGGCGCTGATGGCGCCGCTGGATTACCGGCGTGCTGAGGGGGGCGCGCATGGCACGCTGCGCTGGCGCGCGCCGTTCGCCGGCCTGGTGCAGGAGCGTCCCGCGCACATCAGCACCGTCGTGTTCGCGCTGGCGATGCTGTCGACGACGGCCTTCGACGGCCTGCGCGCGACGCAGTGGTGGGTGAGCCTTTTCTGGCGCGACCCGACCGGGATCGTCACCGTGCTTGCGGGCGAACGTCCCCTACTCGTCTTTCCCCGGCTGCTGCCGTGGTACCTCGGCTGGGAAACGTTCTGGCTGCTGGCCTCGCCGTTCCTGTACTTCGGCGCGTACCTGCTGTTCGTGGCTCTGGGCAAGTTCATGGCGCGCAGCGCAAGATCCGTGAGCGAACTCGCGCTCGACTTCGGCTACACCCTCCTGCCGATCGCGCTCGCCTACAGCGTCACGCATTACGCAACGCTGATCCTGACGCAGGGCCTCAAGATCGTCAGCCTCGCCTCCGACCCCTTCGGCTGGGGCTGGAACCTGTTCGGCACCGCGACGCTGCTGCGCGCACCGATCCTGCCGGAGATGGGCCTGGTCTGGCACATGCAGGTCGTGCTGATCCTGCTCGGCCACGTCGTCAGCGTCTACGTCGCGCATCTGGTTGCACTGAAGACGTTCGCGACCCGACGCCAGGCATTGCTGAGCCAACTGCCGCAGCTCTGCTTGATGGTGGCGTTCACCGTTTCGGGACTTTGGATCTTGGCGCAGCCGCTGACCGCGGAGATGCTCAGGTAAGGTGAAGGTGGCCGGCGCCGTCGCGGCCGGCATTGCGGCGACAGTTCATCAATACCCCGCTCCATCTGCCGTTGTCGGCGCCTCTTCGGCCGAGGCCCGCGCGGCAAAGGTCGCAGGCGGCGACCGACCGCATCACCCCGCTGCATGCCTTCGCCGCCCAGGCGATCACGCGCCTGCAAGCGGTCTCGGCCAAGCTCAAGGAATGCCAACGAGCTGCGGGTCTTAGGCGGCGGCAAGAAATAAAGGTGACGGGTTCAGCGTTCGAGAGCCTGGTCGGACCGGTTGTTTACCAAGTCAGTTGTTACCGTTATTTATTTACAGAGCCTTAGGATGAACGCGATCGCCCGGTCGTTCTGCGCATGGCGAGCGATCGAGCGCATTCCCGCCGCGAGCGGGCCGTATAATCGAGACGGTTCCCAGACCGAGCGCCACGAGGTCCAATGCGCCTTGAACCGGGCCTGGCCCCGCTGATCAAGCAAGAAGTCTTGTCCACCTTCGGGCCGGATGCCTGCGTGCGGCTGTTCGGCTCGCGCGTCGATGATCGCGCGCGCGGCGGCGACATCGACTTGCACATTGAAACAGCGCTGGACCGCGCGACGGCATTCGAGCGCGAGCAGAAGCTGTTCGCCCGGCTGCAACGCCTGCTCGGAGAACGCCGCATCGACATCGTCACGCATCGCACCGACGATCCTCTGAGACCGATCGACCGTGAGGCCCTCCGTGCCGGGGTACCGCTGTGACCGGAGACGCGAGACGCGATCTGGTCCGGCTGCTTCAACTGCTGAGCCGCGAGAACCGGCACCTGCTCGACGTCCGGCGGCGGCTGTTCGGACCTCCGCCGGCGACCATCACGCCGGCCTGGCTGGAAAGCATCGTTTCGTCGCCGGAGGGCATCGATCGGCTGGAGTCGTTCGGCGCGAAATTCTCCCGCATGCAGGATACGCTGGTGGACAAATTGCTGCCGACGGTGGTCGCCGCGTACCGGTTCACGGACGCTCTCGGAAGCACCTACGAACGGATCGATGCCCGCGCGCGAGAATGGGGCCTGCAGGCATAGCGATTGGGTGGAATTACGGTGGCGGTTTGTTGAGCGCCCCGTTCCATCTGGCTTCGTCAGCGTGGTGGAATTGTGCGGGCGCATGGTTGGTCCTCGCCGAAGGTGATCGCATACCAGCGGGACGCGCGTAACGCTCAATTCCAATAGCGCGATGGGCAGAGATCAGAGGTGCAAATAAGGCCCTCGCCTCCGAGCATCAGTTAATGTTGTTTTCCACGATCCCGACGTTCCAGCCGTACAGCGTCTCAAAGTCTGCTGGTATGTAACCCCAATAGAACTCAAAGGATGAGTAGAGAGCGCGGGCCAGCAGGTTGTCGGCCGGGCCCGCGATAGGGCCGCCGTCACGGCCGGCGCGCGTGTTGTAGTCGAGTGTCAGATTGAACGCGCCCGCCTCAGCTGGACCGGACAAGAAATACCCGGGAGGGCCAAAGGCAACGGCGCTAGTGCCTTCTTCATTCGTTGGAGACCAAGCGGTGATCCGATGTTCGCTTGCACCCAAGGCGACGCCAGTTGCGTCCCGGGAGATTCCCGGCGCCTGCATTGAGTATGACCACTGGCTGGCTTCGGCTTGTGGTCGCGCGAGAATGTAGTAAGAGAAGACACCCTTTTCCCCGAACGACTCGTCCGCCGCGACGCGCAATTGGCGCAATATCTTGGCGCCTCCCGTTTCGGCGCCTACGGTCTCCACAGCATCAACACGTCCGGAGCGAATGGTTAACACCTCACCGTCATCTTCCAGCTGAAATCGAGCAAAGGTGCCGGCGAATCCACCATGGCCCGATTCAATTCCGACATGAAGCTCGGGGCGCTTGGTCAATTCATCGGCAAGCGTAGCCGGCACTGTGGAAAGGCGAATTCGGTCCACAATAATCGCGAGCGAATCGGAGGGAGCTTCTGGGGGGAGTTCAACCAAACCCAGGTAAAAATCGGACTGTGCTTTGCTCGAACCGACAAACACCGCGAGTTCCACGCGATCAGAACTGCCAAATTGAAAGACGCCCATGCCAGTCCGGCCCGCGTCCTGCGCCGCGATGGCAAAGATTGGGCTGCCCACTGGCATTTCATTCTGGGAAAGATTTTGCACGCCCATGCCCACCCAGGGATCCGCGCCTGCCGCAGGTTTACTGACAATCAAAAGGTTGTTTACGCCGCCGCTGTTTTCGGTTACCCAGCGGATGCGAACCATGCGCCACTCGCCGGCCGGCACGGTCGCATGGATCATCTTGTTTGAGATCTCTTGGGGTGATATCCAGTTGGCGGGAGGGGCGATGCCGCGGACGGCGATATCAGCCTTCGATGGCGTGTCGACTGGCAGCATCGATTTGCCACAGGCGGAAGTGAGCAGAGTTGCGAAAGCGATGAAGAATAAACGCATTGGTTATCCTCCCCGGCCCCGATAAACCGGGCGGAGGGAGGGGCGGGTGGTCCGCCCCTCCCTTTGGACCGTCCTACTCGATAGCCACTGCCTGAACTGTACTTACAGCCGTATCGCTCGCCTCAGCGCACGCTGTCGCAGTATCGGGCGGCGCCACATCTCCTGGCACTGTAAGTTCGATGTTTCCAACTTTCACTTTATAGAACACGGCGGTAGCACACACGCTGCCCAAGCCATTTCCCAATCCCGCTCCGACGGCCGACTCTCCAGCAGCTACTTCGGTTCCCCCATCGCAATCCATAACAATGCCTGTGGCGCCGGGCGCGTCCGCCGTACAGACACTTACGGACCTGCCTGCGGTAGCCGAGTAGACCGAGGTGATCGTGACCTCGATGCAATGGGCAGGATGGAGTTGACCCGCTTTCGTGGACACCTGATCGTTTGGGTACAGGAGGTCTGCGATGGCGAAGAAATCGAGGCAGTATGCGCCGGAGTTCCGGCAACAGATGGTCGAGTTGGCTCGATCGGGGCGTAGCCCTGAAT
>JACPFV010000005.1 GCA_016182805.1 Gammaproteobacteria bacterium | reverse complement strand
GTATCCGCTCGGCCGCGAAGTCACCGATGATCAGATGCAGCGTCTCAACCTGGAGCGCGACAAGTTCCACGGCGAATGGAACTACGCGATCAACCCGAATCCGAAGATCAGTTGATACCTTTATTTATTAACAGCGCCTAAGCGGCCGCGGCGCCTTCGGGCAGCTTGAAGCCGGAGACCGAGCTGCGCAGTTTCTCCGACAGCGTCGTCAGCTCGCCGACCTTCTGCGCGGTCTGCGCGGCGGAGCCGGAGGTCTGCACCGCGATGTCGCGGATGACCTGCATGGTGCCGGCGATCTTGTTGGCCTGCGCGGACTGCGCGCGCGCCGAGGCGGAGATCTCGGTGATGAGCTTGGCCAGTTCCTGCGAGGACGACTCGATCTGGGTCAGGGCCTGGCCGGCTTCCTCCGCGGCCTTGGCGCCCGTCACCACGTTGGCGGTCGAGCGCTCCATCGAGACGATCGCCTCGCTGGTGTCGGCCTGAATCGTCTTGACCAGGCTCTCGATCTGCCGGGTGGCGTTGGCGGCGCGCTCGGCCAGGCGCTGCACCTCGTCCGCGACCACGGCGAAACCGCGGCCGGCCTCGCCGGCCATCGCCGCCTGGATCGAGGCGTTGAGCGCCAGCGTGTTGGTCTGCTCGGCGATATCGTTGATGAACTCGATGATGTTGCCGATTTCCTGCGAGGACTCGCCCAGGCGCTTGATGCGCTTGGAGGTGTCCTGGATCTGCTCGCGCAGCGAGGCCATGCCCTGAATGGTGCGGCCCACCGTCTCGGCGCCGCTGTGCGCGACCTGCACCGAGCGCTGTGCCTCCTGCGCGAGCTGCTCGGCGCGCGAGGCGACCTGCTGCAACTGCTGCGACGACTGCACGATGGCGGTCGTCACCGTCGTCACCTCCTTGGCCTGGCGCTCGGAGGCGGCGTTCATCTTGCGCGCGGTCTCGGCGGTGTTGCTGGCGGCGTTGGCGATCTCCACCGAGGTTTCGGTGATGGTGCCGACCAGGTTGCGCATGTTGGCGACGGTGTAATTGATCGAGTCGGCGATCGCGCCGGTGAAGTCCTCCGTCACCGTCACGTCCACCGTGAGGTCGCCGTCGGCGAGGTTGGTGATCTCGTCCAGCAGCTCGAGAATCGCCTGCTGCTGGCGCGCGTCCTTGGCCTCCGCCTCGCGCAGCTGCTGGCGGGCGAGGGCCAGGAACAGCGCGATGAAGCCGATCAGCGCCAGCACCGCCAGGCCGCCGGCGGTGACGACCAGCGCCGGCAGCACGTTGTAGCGCGTGGCGTAGTCGATCAGCGCCTGCTCGAGGTTCTTGGCGGTGGCGATCACGTTGAGCGCCTCGCCCTGCAGGGTGGCGGCGTTCTGTTGCAACTGCGCCACCGCCGGCGCGTCCTTGACGATCGCCGCGACCGCGCCGGCGAGCGTTTCGGCCTCCGCGCCGGCCGGGCCGAGCGTGGCGAGGATCTGCTGCAACTGGCCGGCCGTGATCTCGGCATCGCGGCCGGAGGCCAGCACCTGCGTGGCGGTCACTTTCAGGCGCTCGAGCGCCACCAGCCTGGCCGGGTCCGGCGACTGCTCCAGCAGGGCGTTGGCGGCATCCACGATCAGGGCGATGTTGGACGCCGTGTTGCTGTACGCCTCCTCGTTCTGCAGCACTGCGTTGATCGCCGTGCGCATGCCCTTGAACCAGGCGTCGGTCACCGACGCCAGCTCGTCCTGGAGGTCGGGCGGCACCGCCTCGATGCCGGTCTCGGCGTCGCCGTCCTGCAGGGCGCGCACGGTCTCGTCGAACGACAGCGCCAGCGCGTCCAGGGTGCCGAAGTCCGGCTCGACGCCCTTGGTCGCGTCGCGGCCGACGGCGGACAGCGCGGTGACGTCGGAGGCGGACTGCCGAATTACCGTGACCCATGTCTGGTTGCGCGCGCCGATGCGCTGCTGAAAGACGAAGCCGCCGATGGTCAGGCCCATGAACGCCACGGCCAGCGCGAGCAGCGTGAACTGACGCCGCGTCCCTGCCGTCCGTGCTCCCTTCTTTTCCGCCATCGCTCCCCCGTCCGTGCTCCGGCCCGCTCAGGCCAAAAGGTGTGCTAGCGACCGAGCGCCGTCTTGATCTTGTCCAGCAGGTCGTTCTCCTTGACCGGCTTGACGATGTAGTCCTTCGCGCCCTGCCGCAGCGCCCACAGGCGGTCCGTCTCCTGGTCCTTGGCGCTGACCACGATGATCGGGATGTGGCCGGTGTCCGCGTCCTTGGACAGCGTGCGCGTGGCCTGGAAGCCGTTCACGCCCGGCATCACCACGTCCATCACGATCACGTCCGGCTTGTCCTGCTTCGCGCGCGCGATCGCGTCCTGGCCGCTGGACACCTCGACGACCTGGTGGCCGGCCTTCTGCAGGATGGCTCTCATGCTCTGAACGTCGGTGGGCGAGTCGTCCACCACCATGATGCGCGCCATAGAACCCCCTCGCGGGCGAACGCCCGTCCCGATTCGTCGGAACTATACCAGCGGCGCTCCGTCGTCGAATACGCAAACGCCCGCATGCCAGGTGCGCGCCGCGCGCCCGCGGAACGCGCGGCCGTCGAACGGGGTGTTGCGGCCGGCGGAGCGCATCCGCTCGCCGCGCAGCGTCCAGCGCCGCGCCGGGTCGACCAGCACCAGATGCGCCGGCGCGCCGGCGCTCAGGCTGCCCAGCGGCCGGCCGAGCACCGCCGCAGGCCCGCTGCACAGGCGCGCGGCCGCGGCCAGCGGCTCCAGCAGCCGTTCGTGGACCAGTTGCAGCGTCAGCGGCAGCAGCGTTTCCAGCGCGCTGATGCCGGGCTCGGTCATCGGGAACGGGTCGATCTTGGCGTCGGCCTCGTGCGGCTGGTGGTCGGAGCAGATCGCGCCGATCGCGCCGGTGCGCACGCCTTCGCGCAGCGCCGCGCGGTCCGCCTGCGTGCGCAGCGGCGGCAGCACGTGGCACTGCGCGTCGTACTCGCCGATGTCGTCCTCGGTCAGGAACAGCTGGTGCGCGGCGACGTCGGCCGTCACCGGCAGGCCCTTGGCCTGCGCCTGCGCGATCATCTCGACGCCGCGGGCGCTGGACAGGCGGCCGAAGTGCACGCGCGCGCCGGTCTGCTCGACCAGCGCGAGCCACTGCGCGATGGCCACGGTCTCCGCCGCGGTCGGAATGCCCGGCAGCCCCAGGCGGGTGGCGACCGCGCCCTCGTGCGCGCAGCCGCCGTTGGACAGCGAACGCTCCTGCGGGATCGCGTGCACGGTCAGTCCGACGCCGCGCGCGTATTCCAGGGCGCGGCGTGCGACCAGCACGTTGGCCAGCGGCGCGTAGGCGTTGCTGACGCCGACGACGCCGGTGCCGGCGAGCGCCGCCATGTCCGGCAGCGCCTCCCCGGCCAGGCCCTGCGTCAGCGCGCCCAGCACCAGCACGTCGAGCCGGCCGCCGGCATGTGCGACGCGGCCCAGGATGCGGTCGACCACCGACGGCGTGTCGATCACCGGGCGCGTGTCCGGCGGCATGCACAGCGCCGTGATGCCGCCGGCCTGCGCCGCCGCCATCTCCGAGCGGATGCTGGCCTTGTACATCGCCCCCGGCTCGCGCGGGCGCGCGCACAGGTCGACCAGGCCGGGCATCAGCCAGCGGCCCGCCGCCTCGACGGTCTCTTCGAATCTTCCCTTGGGCGCCTTGGGCCCCGCGTGGACGATGACGCCGCCGCGGATGGCGGCGAAGCCGGTGGCGTCCATCCCGCTCGACGGGTCGAGCAGGCGGGCGTTGGCGATCAGCACGGAAGCGGTGCCGTTGCTCATGCCTTGCCCCTCCGGCCGCGGCCTTCGCCCAGGATCATCGCCATCACCGCCATGCGCACGGCGATGCCGTGCGTCACCTGCTGCAGGATCAGCGAGCGCTCGCCGTAGGCGACGTCGCCCTCGATCTCGATGCCGCGGTTGATCGGGCCGGGGTGCATCACGATCGCGTCCGGCTTGAGCTGCGCCAGGCGCTGGCGCGTGAGGCCGAAGGTGCGGAAGAACTCGCCGGGCGACGGAATGTAGTAGCCGCTCATGCGCTCCTTCTGCAGCCGCAGCAGCATCACCACGTCGGCGCCTTCCAGGCCCTCGTCGAGCGAGTAGTAAGGCCGGGCGCCCAGGCTCTCCACCTCGGCCGGGATCAGCGTGCGCGGGCCGATCGCGCGGATGTCGGCGGTGCCCAGGGTGCGCAGCGCGCGGATGTCGGAGCGCGCCACCCGCGAGTGCAGGATGTCGCCGACGATCGCCACCGACAGCTTGCGGAAGTCCTTCTTGTGCTTGCGGATGGTGAACATGTCCAGCAGTGCCTGCGTCGGGTGCGCGTGGCGGCCGTCGCCGGCGTTGAGCACCGCCACGCCCGGCCCGGCCTGGCGGGCGAAGAAGTGCGCCGCGCCGCTGGCCGGGTGGCGGATCACGAACATGTCCACGTGCATCGCCTGAAGCGTCGCCAGCGTGTCCAGCAGCGTCTCGCCCTTGGAGGTCGAGGACGCCTGCACGTCGAGGTTGATGACGTCGGCCGACAGGCGCTTGGCCGCCAGCTCGAAGGTGGTGCGCGTGCGCGTGCTCGCCTCGAAGAACAGGTTGACGACGGTGCGGCCGTGCAGCAGCGCGGACTTGCGCCGCGGCTGCGCCACGAAAGTTTCGGCGCGGTCGAGGATCTGCGTCAGCAGCTCGCGCGACAGGCCTTCGATCGTGAGCAGGTGCTTGAGCCTGCCGTTTTCGTCCAGTTGCAGACTGCCGGTCATGCTTTTGTCGTGCCCCTTTGTTCGTCCAGCCACTGCTGCAAAATCAAGCGCGCCGCCTCGGCGTCGCGGTCTCCCTTGCGTACCCGGCGCGCCATGCGCCCGCTGGCGCGCGCCGCGCGCAACTCGTCCATCGCGGCGCGCGAAGAATACCGTTCGTCGCACAGATGCACCGGCGCCGTCTGTCGCCGTCCCAGCTCCTCGGCGAAGGCGCGCGCGCGCTGGGTGATCCGCTGCTCGGCGCCGTCCTCGGTCAGCGGCAGGCCGACGATGCAGGTCTGCGGATGCCACTCGCGCAGCAGCCGGCCGATCGCGTCCCAGTCGCCGGCGGGCAGCGCCGCCAGCGCGCGGGCGGTGCCGGTGATCGCGTCCCCGACCGCGGCTCCAATCCTTTTTTCGCCGAAATCGAAAGCCAGGTAGACGCTCACGCGTGCCCGGCGTCGCCGGCCAGCTGCGTCACATCCACGCCCAGCAGCCGCGTCGCGGCCTGCCAGCGATCGCCCGGTGCCAGCGCGAACAGGATCTGCCGGTCCACCGGGGTATTGAGCCAGGAGTTGTGCAGGATCTCGTTCTCCAGTTGCCCGGCCGCCCATCCGGCGTAGCCCAGCATCACGACGTAATCCTTCGGCCCGCGGCCGTCGCCGATCGCGGTCAGCACGTCGCGCGAGGTGGTGATGTACAAATCGTCGCCGATTTTCAGGCTGGACTCCCAGTCGCCCGGGTCGCCGTGCACCACGAAGCCGCGCTCCGGCTGCACCGGCCCGCCCCAGTAGACGATCGGGCTGCCGCCGTCGAGCGCCGGGTGGGGCAGCTTCATGTGGTCGAGCATGTCGACCAGTTTCAGATCGGTGGGCCGGTTGATAATCAGACCCAGCGCCCCCTGGTCGTTGTGCTCGCACAACAAGGTGACGGAATGCGTGAAATTGGGATCTTCCAGGCCGGGCATGGCGACGAGGAATTGGTTGGCAAGGAAGCGGTTCTCGGCCATGCGCGAAATTATACGCTCGCACCCGTCGCCGGCGGCAGACGGGCGAGGATTTGCGCCGCGATCCAGCCGCCGACCAGGCCGAACAGCAGCGCCGCCGCCATCAGCAGCGGCAGCAGGTGCAGCAGCCCCGGATGCGGCACGAACACGCGGTAGGCGACGAAGAACTGCCCGCCCATGTGCGCCAGCGCCGCGAGCACCGACAGCCCCGGCGCCGACAGCGCCGCGCGCCGCAGACCGCGGTTCCACAGCGCGCCCAAGCCCAGCGCCGCCAGCGCCGCCGTCGCCCCCGCCGCCGACAGCCAGAACGCCGGCCCCAGGAACGTGCCGACCAGCAGGCTGCCGACCAGCACGCGCAGCCCCGCGACCCAGGCCGCCACGCGCCAGGAGTGGCGCAGCAGCGCGATCAGCGTCACGACATTGGCGAGGCCGGGCTTGATGCCGGGCACCGGGCTGGGGAAGCCGGCTTCCAGCACGTGGATGGCGATGGCAAGGGCGGCGTAGCCGGCGATGAGGCGGTCGTCGCGGGTGAGGGCGGCGTCGCTCATTGCGGCGATTCAGAACGCCACGGCATCGAATTCAGCCTCGACTCCGCCGATCAGCGAAACACTGACCCGATTCGGCAAACACGCCGCCGCCTCGCCGCTGTGCCGCAGCCAGCCGGCATGAATGCAGACCTTGTTGCGGCAGGGACTGGCAATGAATCGAACCCGGCCGTCGCGGATGTCGAGCACGGAGACGCCCAGGCGCCCCTGGACGTCGACCCGGCGGTCCCGGTCCAGCGGGTAGCGGGCCACGACCTCGCGCCCGCTGCGCAGCTCGACCGCCGCGGCGGGCACGGCGGGTCCCCAGTAGCGGGCGAACAGGATGCCCACCAGCAGGCTGGCGGCGACGACCACGATGCGGTCCGCGACGGTCACTCCACGACCTGGTACTGGATGCCCGGCGCGAACTCCAGTCGCGGCGCGAGGGCGCGGGTGACGGCGACGCGGCCCTCGGCGTCCACCAGCAGGAGCCGGTCGGTGCCGAGCCGGGCGGCGATGTCGCGCCAATGCTCCGGGCCGGCCACGAACAGCGCGGTGCTGGCGGCGTCGGCCAGCGCGGCGTCGCGCGTCACCACGGTCACGGACTGGAAGCCCCGCGCCGGCTCGCCGCTGCGGGGATCGAGGATGTGGTGATAGCGGCGGCCGCCGTGCTCGAAGTAGCGCTCGTAATCGCCGCTGGTCAGCACCGCCTCGTCGCCGTCGGTATTCAGCGCGGCGAGCACCTCGCCGGGCGACTTTGCGCGGGGGTGGCGTATGCCGACGCGCCAGGGCCGGTCGCCGTGGCGGCCGACGGCGCGCAGGTTGCCGCCGGCGTTGACGATGACGTCGGGCAGGCCGGCGCGCTTGAGCTGCGCCACGGCCTGCTCCACGGCATAGCCCTTGGCGATGGCGCCGAAGTCCCAGGCCACGCCGGGCGCCGGGCCGTACGGCTTGCCCGGCTCGAATTCCCGTGCTCCGCGCAAGGGCGCCAGCGCCGCCTGCACCTCCGCAGCCGGCGGCGGCTCGCTGCGGTAGCGGGATTCGTCGTCGAATCCCCACAGCCAGACCAGGTTGCCGATGCGCGCGTCGAACAGGCCGCGGCTCTTGCGCGTCTGCTCCATGGCCAGACCGAACAGGTCCTGCATGTCGGGCGGAATCCCGACGGTGTCGCCGGCGGCGAGCTTGCGGTTGATCCGGCCGAGTTCGCCCTCGCCCCAGGCGCTCCAGCGATGTTCGAAGTCCAGCAGGCTGCGCTCGGCGTCGCCCAGGGCCTGTTCGGCCTGCTCTGGCGATACGGCGTCGCCGCGGTACGCGCTGATCGACACCAGCGTGCCCATGGCCAGGAAATCGCGCCTGTGCACCGGCGACGGCTGCGCCGGCGTCGGGTCGGGCGTGCGCAGCGCGAGATATGCGAGGCCGGCGACCACCGCGGCCGCGACCAGTCCCTGTCTCAACCGCATTGGGCTTCGATGGCGGCGATGACCGGTCCGGCGATGTCGATTCCACGCTCGCGCTCGATCTCGCGCGCGCAGGTCGGGCTGGTGACGTTGATCTCGGTCAGGTGGTCGCCGATCACGTCCAGGCCCACGAACAGCAGGCCCATCTCGCGCAGCTTCGGCCCGACCTGGGCGGCGATCCAGCGGTCGCGCCCGGTCAGCGGGCGCGACTCGCCGCGGCCGCCGGCGGCGAGATTGCCGCGCGACTCGCCCGGCTGCGGGATGCGCGCCAGGCAGAACGGCACCGGCTCGCCGTCGATCATCAGGATGCGCTTGTCGCCGTCGCGGATCTCCGGCAGGTAGCGCTGCGCCATGCAGTAGCGCGCGCCGTGCCGGGTCAGGGTCTCGTAAATCACGCTGGCGTTGGGGTCGCCGGCCTGCACGCGGAACACCGAGGAGCCGCCCATGCCGTCGAGCGGCTTGACCACGATGTCGGCCTGCTCGGCGTGGAACGCGCGCAGCTCGCCCATGTCGCGCGTGATGAGCGTGGGCGCGGTGCACTGCGGAAACCAGGAGATGAACGCTTTCTCATTGGCGTCGCGCAGCGAGCGCGGCCGGTTCACCACGAGAGCGCCATGCGCCTCCGCGCGCTCCAGGATGTAGGTGGCCGCGACGAATTCGAGGTCGAACGGCGGGTCCTTGCGCATCAGGATGGCGTCGAGGTCGCCCAGCGGCAGCACCTGCGGAGCCCCCAGCTCGAACCAGTGCTTGGCGTCGTCGAACACCTTGACCGGCCGCGCGCGGCCGTACGCCACGCCGTCGCGGATCCACAAGTCGGCCATCTCGAAATACAGCAGCGACCAGCCGCGTCCTTGCGCCGCCAGCATCAGCGCCAGCGTCGTGTCCTTGTACGGCTTGATGGACCCGATCGGGTCCATCACCACGCCCAGGGTGCGATCCATGGACGCCGGCGCCTATTTTCCGGCGCTGGCCGCGACTTCCCGCGCCGCGGCGAGCAGGGCCAGGCGCGCCACCACGCCGTAGGCGTAGAAGCGGTTCGGCCCGGTGTTGGGCGCGCAGCACACGTCCGGCACGCAGCAGGGCTCGGCGAAGGCCAGCATCTGGAAGCGCGCGCCGGGGGCGTTGAGGTTCTCCTGGTTGCTGCGGCCGCCGTGCACGCGATAGAAGCCGCCGACCACGTAATGGTCGATCATGTAGACCACCGGCTCGGCGGTGGCCAGCTCGGCGCCCCAGGTCTCGAAGGTGTAGACGCCTTCCTGGATGATCGCGCCGGTCACTTCCTTGCCTTCCTTGGTCGCGGCCATCTTCTTGCGCGCGTCGCGGTTGAGGTTGCGCACCTCGTCCGCCGACTTCACCGTCATGACGCCCATGCCGTAGGTGCCGGCGTCGGCCTTCACGATCGCGAACGGCTCTTCCTCGACGCCGTATTCCTTGTACTTCTCGCGGATGTCGTCGAGCAGCAGCTCGACGTTGGCGACGAGGCATTCCTCGCCTTCGCGCTTCATGAAGTTGATCTGCCCGCAGTTGCGCGACAGCGGCGTGACCAGCCAGGGGTCGAGCGCCAGCAGGCTGCCGAACTCGCGCCCGACCTCGTCGTAGATGGCGAAGTGCTGCGACTTCAGGCGCGCGTGCCAGCCCAGCGCCAGCGGCGGGAAGATCGGCTGCTCGATGCCCTCGAGCACCGGCGGCACGCCGCCCGACAGGTCGTTGTTGAGCAGTACGGCGCAGGGCGAGAAGCCGTCCACGGACACGCACCGGCCGTCGCGGCGCAGCGGCTCCAGCAGCAGCTCGCGGCCGGAGTCGAGCGCGATCTTCTGCGGCTCGCGCAGCTCCGGCAGCAGCGAGCCGATGCGCACGGTGTAGCCGGCCTTGCGGATCAGGTTTTGCAGCGCGGCGACGTTTTCCAGGTAGAAACGGTTGCGCGTGTGGCTCTCGGGTACCAGCAGCACGCCCTTGGCCGAAGGGCAGGCGCGCTCGATTGCGGATTGCAGCGCCTGCACGCACAGCGGTTCGAACGCCGGGTTCAGGTTGTTGAAGCCGGCCGGGAACAGGTTGGTGTCCACCGGCGCGAGCTTGAAGCCGGCGTTGCGCAGATCCACGGAGCAGTAGAACGGCGCCGGCGTCTTGCGCCACTGCTGGCGGAACCAGGCCTCGATGTCCGGCGCGCGCGCCAGCAGCGTCTGCTCCAGCTTCAGGATCGGGCCGGACAGCGCGGTCGTCAGGTTGGGGACGGGATTGATCATGGCGGCGGAATGGTAACCGATCGGATTTGCCGCGGCCGCGCCGTTAGGCAGTGCCGCGTGGTTGTGCTAAAACAAACGCTTGAACGCGGGTGCTCAGGTCAAGTCCAGAAGATAAGGACGCCACGGAGGAGTGCGTGACAAGCCAGGCCAACAATGCCGCCAAGGTGATGGTGGTCGACGACAGCCAGACCATCCGCCGGACGGCGGAGACGATCCTGACCCGCGAAGGCTACACGGTCATCACCGCCTCGGACGGCTACGAGGCGCTGGGCAAGATCGTCGACCATCATCCCGACGTCATCTTCATCGACATCATGATGCCGCGCCTGGACGGCTACCAGGTGTGCGCCCTGATCAAGAGCAACCCGAATTTCGCCGACACGCCGGCGATCATGCTGTCGTCCAAGGACGGCGTGTTCGACCGCGCCCGCGGCCGCATCGTCGGCTCCGACGAGTACCTCACCAAGCCGTTCACCAAGGACGAGCTGATCGGTGCGGTGCGCACGCACCTGAAGAAGCCGTAAATGACCGCCGACCTGCGGGCGCTGCGCGACGACCCGTTCGAGCTGCTGGTGCGGTTCGAAGCGCAGGTGCGGGCGGCCAAGCTCGACATCGCCGCGGGGCAGGCGCAGTTCTGGGTCGGCCTGGGCTATCGCCTCGGGCCGGACTGGCTGGTATCGCCACGCGACGAGGTGCGCGAGGTCATCACGGTGCCGCCGCTGACCCGCGTGCCGGGCGCGCGGCCCTGGCTGCTGGGCCTGGCCAACGTGCGCGGCGCGCTGCTGCCGGTGTGCGACCTGCGCCGGCTGATCGAGGAGGAACGCCATACGATGACGCGCAACTCGCGGGTCCTGGTCTACCACTCCGACCGCGTCCCGGCCGGCTTCCTGGTCGACGAGGTCGCCGGCT
This sequence comes from Gammaproteobacteria bacterium, assembly GCA_016182805.1. GTDB lineage: Bacteria > Pseudomonadota > Gammaproteobacteria > Nevskiales > Nevskiaceae > JACPFV01. The sequence continues at coordinate 15,948 of JACPFV010000005.1, read as the reverse complement.
ACCGTCAGTTCGTTCCCGCCGAGCAGCGCCGCGAGCTGGCGGAGGGCGCCGCCGCGATGCGCCCGTACCTGCTCGGCGCGTTCGTGCGCGACGGCCAGCCCTGGCACGCGCTGTCGCTGCACAAGGTCGTGCGCGGCGACGCCTTCAAGCACGCGGGGTGGTGATGACCAGTCCCGTGCCGACCGCCGCGAGCCTCGCCTCCAGCCTGCATTGGGTGCAGGGCGAGCTGGAGCAAAGCCTCAACCGCGTCCGCGCGCTGATCGAGCAGTACATGGACGCGCCGGGGCAGGCGCTGCCGTTGCAGCAGGCGCTGGTCGAGCTGCACCAGGTGCGCGGCACGGCGACCATGATCCAGTGCCCGGCGATCGCGGTCGTCGCCAACGAGATGAAGCACACCCTGCAGGACCTCCTGCAGGACCGCATCAAGGAGAAGGAGGCGGCGTTCGCCGCCCTGCTGGGCGCGGGCCTCCAGCTCGCCGACTACATCGACGCGCTGGCCGCCGGCGCCGGCGACTGCGTGCTGGTGTTCCAGCCCGCGATCAACGAGTTGCGCGTCGCGCGCGGCCACGGCGTGCTGACCGAGGCCGACCTGTTCGTCGACCACATGCAGGCGCTGGGCGTTTCCGCGACCGTGCCGCCGGCCGAGACGCGCAAGCCCGGCGCGGCGCAGGCGGCGGCGCAGAAGTATCAGCGCGTGTTCCAGCAGAACCTGCTGCAATGGCTCAAGGGCCAGGAGCCGCAGATGGCGCTGGGCCGCCTGGGCAAGATCGCCGAGCTGCTGGCCGGCGCGGCCACGCTGGCGCCGGTGTTCCAGCTGTGGCGCGCGGTGGCCGCGGCGGTCGAGGCCCAGCTCGCGGCCGGCGGGCAGGACACGCTGGAGCTGAAGCGCCTGTTCGGCCGGGTCGGCAGCCACCTCAAGGCGCTGGCCGAGGAGGGCGAGGCCAACGCCGCAAGCGCGTTCGGCGACCTCGCGTACCAGATCCTGTACTACGTCGGCCGCAGCCCGGCGCAGGGGCCGCGCGTCGCGCAGCTGCGCAAGGCGTACCGCCTGGACCGGCACCTGCCGTCCGCGGAGGCCATCGCCGGTCTGCGCCGCAAGATCCGCGGCCCCAACACCGTGCTGCTGGGCCGGCTGTCGGAGGAGATCCGGCGCGACTTCGCGCAGGTCAAGGACAACATCGACCTGGTCGCGCGCGCCGGCGCCAAGGCGCAGATCGACTTTTCCGGCACGGTGGAGAAGCTCCGGCGCGTCGGCACCACGCTCAACATGCTGGGCCTCGGCGCGCTGCAGCGCGTGGTCGAAAACCAGGCGCAGGCCCTGGCCGCGCTCAAGGCGGTCGAAGGCGCCGCCGCCGATCCGGCCTGGGTCGAGGTCGCCACCGCGCTCCTGCGCGTCGAGCACAGCCTGGACGACGCGCTGTTCCGCCAGCTGCGCCAGCCGGACGCCGGCGCGGGCGCGACCGTCGTCGAACTGGACGCCAAGGGCCCGCACAGCCGCGACGTGCGCGAGGGCATGGCGGCGCTGCTGCGCGAGCTGCTGGTGGACATCGCCAGGATCAAGCAGGCGGTGGACGCCTTCATCAAGGCCGGCGACCCGTCCGGCCTGGGCGAAGCCTCCCGCCTGTGCGCCGACGCGCAGTCTGGCCTGCGCATGCTCGGCCACGACCGCGCGGCGGAGCTGACCGGGCGGCTCGGCGCCTACCTGCGCAGCGCCGGCTTCGCGCAGGTGCGCAGCGAGCCGGGGCTCGCCGACCGCTTCGCCGACGCCGTCGCCTGCGTCGAATACTTCCTGGAGGCGCTGCAAAAGCGCGAGCCGGACGCGCAGCGCCTGATCGAGCCGCTGGCCGGCATCGTCGACCGGCTGCGCATTCCGGAGGACGTGCCGGTCCACGACACGCAGATGTTCCAGGCGCCCGCCGCGCCCGCGCCGGCCGCGGCGCCGGTCTCCGCCGAGGCCGCCGCCGTCGACCCCGAGATCCGCGCAGTGTTCCTGGAAGAGGCGGGCGAGGTGCGCGGCCAGCTCGAGGAGCGCCTGCCGCGCTTCAAGCGCGACCCCGCCGACCGCGACAGCCTGGTCGAGATCCGCCGCAGCTTCCACACCCTGAAGGGCAGCGGGCGCATGGTCGGCGCCACCCACATCGGCAGCTTCGGCTGGGCGCTGGAGAGCCTGCTCAACCACTGCCTGGACGGCTCGGTCGCGACGACCCCAGCGATCGTGCAGACGGTCGAGGACGGCCTGGCGCTGCTGCCGCGCCTGATCGACGGCTTCCGCGACGGCCTGCCGCCGCCGCCGGAGCTGGCCGGGCTGGTCGAGCGCGCGGAGCGCCAGGTCAAGGGCGAGCCGCAGGCCGCCTCCGGCATCCTGGACGTGTTCAAGGAGGATGCGCGCGAACGCCTGGGCGCGGTGCGGGCATGGCTGGAGCGCCAGGATCGCGGCGCCGGCGAGTTTCCGCTGGACGTCGAGCCGGTGCGCGCGCTGCACACGCTGCGCGGCAGCGCCGCCGCGGTGCAGGAAGAGCCCGTCAGCCGCCTGGCCGGCGCGCTGGAGCATTACCTCGACGCCCTGCGCGGCGCCGGGTTGCCGCTGCCGCCGGACGGGCTGCGGCTGCTGGATGAGGCGACGGCCGCGCTGGGCGAATGGGCCCAGCGCGCCGGCGGGGGCGGCCCGGCGCCCGACGTGCAGCCCTGGCTGGAGCGCGTCGAGCGCATGCAGACCGCCGTGCCCAGCGCGGCGGTCGAGGCGGCCGAGGACCGCCGCCTCGCCGACGACTTCGCCAACGAGGCCTGCGACCTGTTGCAGCAGGTCGAGGCGGCGCTCAAGGCCTGGGCCGCGCAGCCCGACGCCACGTTCCACGCGCGCAATATCAAGACCCTGTTCCAGACCCTCCACGGTGCCGCCGTCACCGCGCGCTGCGCCGCGCTGGGGCAGGCGGCGCAGGCCTTCGACCAGCGCATGACCGAGTTCGCCGGCGGCGGCGTGCCGGACCCGGCCCTGTTCCCGCGCCTGGCCGAGCTGGTCGAGGCCATGTACCAGATGCTCGACGCGTTCCGCGAGGGCGCGCTGCGCGACGACGGCGCCGCGCTCGCCGCGCGGGTGTTCCAGCTCGAGGGCGGGACGATGCCGCCGGCCGAGGTCGCGGTGGAGGCGGCAGTCGAGGAAGTCATCGAGATCCCGCCGGTCGCGGCGGCCGAGGGCGAGGCGCCGCCCGATCGCGAGCTGCTGGAGGTCTTTCTCGGCGAGGGCGAGGAACTGCTGGAAAATCTCGACCGCCAGTTCGACGCCTGGGAGCGGGCGCCGGACGCGGCCGGGCCGGTGGCCGAGCTGCTGCGCACGCTGCACACGCTCAAGGGCAGCGCGCGCATGGCCGGGGTGCGCGCCATCGGCGACGCCGCCCACGGCATGGAGACGCTGTTGACGCGCATGCAGCAGGGGCGCATGTCGCGCGACGCCCTGCTGTTCGGCCGGCTGCACAAGATCGTGGACGGCCTGCACGCGCTGCTCGACCAGTTGCGCCGCGGCGACGTGCCGGCGGCGGACGCGCTGCTGGCGGAACTCGAAGGCGAGGGAAGCGCGGCGCCGGCGGCGCCCGTGGAGGAAGCGCCGCGCCGCGAGATCGCGCCGGCCGAGACCCATGCCTTCCGGCTCGACGATTTCGACCGGCCTGCGATGCGGGAGGAGCCGGTTGCCGCGGTCCGGCGGACGGTGGAGCCGCCGGTCGTGGAGGCGATCGAAATCCCGCCGGTCGCCGCCGCGCCGGAACCGATGCCGGCACCGACCGTCGCACCCGCACCGCCCGCGGCTCCGACCCTGGACGCGCGCCTGGGCAGCTTCGATCCGGAGCTGGCCGAGGTGTTCGCCGGCGAGGCGGCGGAGCTGATGGAGCTGCTGCACGCCAGCCTCGCCGCCTGGCAGGCGGACATTTCCAACGCCGCGCCGCTGCGCGAGCTGCAACGCGCGCTGCACACGCTCAAGGGCGGCGCGCGCATCGCCGGCCTCAAGGCGATCGGCGAGGCGGCGCACGAGATGGAGAGCGAAGTCGAGCGCATCGAGCGCGGCCAGGCCGCGGCGGACGAGCCCGCGTTCGCGCGCCTGCGCCAGCAGCTCGAGCGCCTGCAGCGCATGCAGGACCGCCTGGCGCGCGGCGAGGCGGCGGCGCTGGCGCGCGAGCCGGTGCCGCTGGAAGACGTGACGGTGTCGGTGCCGCCGGTGCTGCCGGCCGAGCTGCCGCCGTTGCCGCCGATGGAGCCCCTGGCGGAGCCGCGGGTTCAGGTGCTGGCGGAGCCGGCGCCGGCCGGGCCGGCCCCGGCGGCGGAGGCGGCGCCCGCCGGCGGCTGGGACCCGCAGCTGTTCTGGCGGCCGGACGACGAGGCCGCCGATGCCGCCGCGCTGCGGCGCGAGACGGCGCGCGTCGCCGTGGAGCAGCTCGACGGCATGCTCAACCAGGCCGGCGAGATCTCGATCTACCGCTCGCGCCTGGAGCAGCACGTCAGCGCGGTGGAGTTCCAGTTGAACGAGATGCAGCAGACCATCGGGCGTACGCGCGAGCTGCTGCGCTCGCTGGAGCTTGAGACCGAGGCGCAGATCGCCGCGCGCGGGGTGGTGCACACGGAGCAGGGCGACCGCTACGGCGCCGAGTTCGACCCGCTGGAGATGGACCGCTACACGCGCATGCAGGAGCTGACGCGCGCGCTGTCGGAGTCGCTCAACGACCTGTCTTCGATCCACAACTCGGTGGAGGAGCAGTCCAGCGAGTCGGAAACGCTGCTGATGCAGCAGGGCCGCATCACCACGCAGATCCAGCAGGGCCTGATGGGCACGCTGATGGTGCCGTTCTCGCGCCAGGTGCAGCGCCTGCAGCGCGTGGTCAAGCAGACCGCGGCCGAGACCGGCAAGCAGGCCGAGGTCGAGTTCGAGGGCATCGAGGCCGAGATGGACCGCAACGTGCTGGAGCGCATGACCGCGCCGCTGGAGCACCTGTTGCGCAACGCCGTCGTGCACGGGCTGGAGGAGCCGGCCGCGCGCGAGGCCGCCGGCAAGCCCGCCGCCGGCCGCATCCGCGTCGGCCTGAAGCGCGAAGGCACCCAGCTCGCGCTGGAAGTCGGCGACGACGGCCGCGGCCTAGACTACGACGCGATCCGCGCCACCGCGATCAAGCGCGGCCTGATGGCGCCGGACGCCAGGCTGGCGGACGAGGACATCGCGCAGTTCATCTTCGAGCCGGGGTTCTCGACCGCGGACAAGCTCACCCAGAGCGCCGGCCGCGGCGTCGGCATGGACGTGGTCGCGGCCGAGGTCAAGCAGCTCGGCGGCACGCTCAGCTTCGCCTCCGAGGCGGGCAAGGGCATGCGCTTCCTGATCCTGCTGCCGCTGTCGCTGGCGATCTCGCAGGCGCTCCTGGTCGGGGTCGGATCGGAGATGTACGCGATCCCGCTGCCCACGATCGAGGGCATCGCGCGCGTCGAGACCGACCGGCTCGCGCAGATCTACGCCGCGCCGGAGGACGAGGCGCCGTTCCGCTACGGCGGCAACGACTACCGCTTGAGCCACCTGGGCGAGCTGCTGGGCGTGGCGCCGCCGGAGGGCGAGGCGGTGCGCTCCAAGTCGGCGATCCTGATCCGCGCCGGCGAGGCGCTGTGGGGCGCCGAGCGGCGCATCGGCGTGGTGGTGGATGCGCTGTACGGCAGCCGCGAAATCGTGTCCAAGGGCGTCGGGCCGCAGATCAGCTCGGTGCTGGGCGTGACCGGCGCCACCATCCTGCCGGACGGCCGCGTGGTCCTGATCCTGGACGTGGCGGCCCTGGCCCAGGGCCTGGCGCGGCGCGCGCGCGCCGTTGCCGAAGCGGCCGCGGCGCCGGAGCCGGCCGCCCCGGTCGCGGCGCCGGCCGGCGAGCGGCCGCTGGTGATGGTGGTGGACGATTCCATCACCATCCGCCGCGTGACCGAGCGTCTGCTGGACAAGGCCGGCTTCGCGGTCGCCACCGCCAAGGACGGCCTGGACGCCATCGCGCAATTGCAGGCGGCGCGGCCGGCGGCGATCCTGCTCGACATCGAAATGCCGCGTGCCGACGGCTTCGAGGTGGCGACCTTCGTGCGCAACAACGAGCGCCTGAAGGAGGTCCCGATCCTCATGATTACCTCGCGTTCCGGCGAGAAGCACCGCGAGCGCGCGCGCCAGCTCGGCGTCAACCGCTACCTGATCAAGCCGTACCAGGAGGAGCAGATGCTGGCCGAGCTGCGCGGCGTGCTGGAGGGCGGGGCGTGAGTGCCCGGGAAGCCTTCGAGGTCTACTGCGTGCTGGTGCCGCTGCACGGCGCCACCCTGCTGCTGCCCAACGCCGCGGTCGCCGAGGTGGTGTCGCACGACGGCCTGCAAGCGGCGCAGGGCGGGCCGGACTTCATCGTCGGCACGTACCTGTGGAACGGCCGCAAGGTCACGGCGGTCGGCTTTGAGGCGCTCACCGGTGCCGCCAGGCCGCAGGTCGGCCGGCGCGCGCGCCTGCTGATCCTCAACCCGGTGGCCGCGCAGCTCGGCGCCGGCCCGGTGGCGGTGCTGGCGCAGGGCTATCCGCATCTGGTCGCGCTCAACCGCGCCGCCGTGCGCCCCGTCCCGCCGGCCGAGGGCGAGCGCGACGATTTCGTGATGGCGCGCGTGCGCATCGCCAACACCGAAGCCGTGATCCCGGACCTGGCGGCGATCGAGCGCCAGCTCTGGCAGTTGCAGAGCGCGGCCCAGGCCGAGTAGCGGCCGCCGCGGCGGCGTCTGCGATAATCCCGCGTTCCCGTCCCTTGAGCGCCGCCTAGCGTGGCGCTCCGCCACCGGACCCCGATGAAGACCACCAAGGCGTACAAGAACCCGCAGTTCCTGATGAGCGAGGAAGCGCGCACGGTGCGCATCCTGTGCGAGTACCTGGAGCCGCAAACCCGCTTCCGCCGCTTCGGCATCGAGCGCGCCGTCATCTTCTTCGGCTCGGCGCGGCTCAAGCCCAAGCCGGCCGAGGGACCGGACTACTTCACGCTGGCGGCGGAGCTGGCGGAGAAAGTCGCGGCCTGGACCGTGAGCACGCACCCGCAGGGGCGCCGCTACCACATCTGCACCGGCGGCGGCCCCGGCATCATGGAGGCGGCGCACGCCGGCGCCGCGCGCGTCGACCGGCGCCTCAACGTCGCGCTCAACATCTCGCTGCCGTTCGAGCAGAGCGTGAACGAGTTCGTCGAGGCCGACCACGCCTTCGAGTTCCACTACTTCTTCATGCGCAAGTTCTGGTTCAAGAACGTGGCGCAGGCGATGGTGGTGTTCCCCGGCGGCTTCGGCACGCTCGACGAGCTGTTCGAGATGCTCACCCTGATCCAGACCAGCAAGGGCGCGCATATCCCGATCGTCCTGTTCGGGCGCGAGTTCTGGACCGAGGTGATCGACTTCGAGGCGCTGGCCCGGCGCGGCCTGATCGGCGAAGAGGACCTGCGCCTGATCTACCGCGTGGACTCGGTCGAGGCGGCGTTCCGGCATCTCAAGGAAGTGCTGCCGTGAACATGAATGTCGCGTAGCGACGCCCGCGTCCCTTGCGACCGCCAGGACGGCGGTAGCGCGGCGTGAGGCAAGGATGCCGGAGCCGCCGAAAGAGGGGGGGAACCACCGGCGGAGCCGGTGGCGGGGGTGAGGGACCGCGCTTCGCGACCATGCGTCGCGGCGGTCCCGAACGCCCGGCCATGGATGGCCGGGCCGGGTTATCAGGTAACCACGCAGGTCTCGCCATGGATGGCAGAGATGAAGCATGCAAGGGAGGCCGCCCCGGCTCAGCGCCGCTTGCCCGGCTTTGGCGTCTCCGCCGCCTTGTGCGCTGCCTGTTCGAGCCGTTCCGCGTGCGCGCCGAACGCCTCGTCGAGGCCGAAATCGTCGTCCACCTGCCGGCGCAGCTCCTTCATCTCGCGGTACTTCTCGACGTCGCGCCAGTCGCGCAGCCGGACCCCGGGCGCCGTGGCCTGCGCCTTTGCGGACGCGGAACCCGCGGATTCGTCTTCCCAGCCCTCGCCTTCCGCTTCGTCTGCAAGGTCTTCGCTGTTTGCCGGCGCCGCTTTCTTGCCCGCCATGCTGGATTTCTCCTGATAACCGGTGCGAAAAAATTGCGCGCCTATTTAGCAGGGATTTCGGCGCAGGAAAAGAGGTGCTGAATAAAAATATCTAAAACAAGGCATTGCGCGGTATTCCCGATGCAAGAGGCGAACCAGGGTGGGACCGTCGTGGCTATACTGCCCGGCATGTCGAGGATTTCCGCCCTGTGGGCACTGTGGCTCCTGCTGGCGAGCGGCCTGGCGCTGGCCGAGGACGCCGCGCCGCGGGCGGCGCTGATCGAGATCGACGGTGCGATCGGCCCGGCCACCAGCGGCTATGTCGAGAAGGCGCACCGCAAGGCGCTGGATTCCGGCGCGCGGCTGATCGTGCTGCGCGTCGACACGCCCGGCGGACTGGACACCTCGATGCGCGACATCATCAAGCTGATCGTCAATTCGCCGGTGCCGGTGGTCGGCTACGTGGCCCCCGGCGGCGCGCGCGCGGCCAGCGCCGGCACGTACATCCTCTATGCCTGCCACGTCGCGGCGATGGCGCCGGCGACCAACCTGGGGGCCGCCACGCCCATCCCGGTCGGCGGTGGGTCGTGGCCGGCGCCGCCGGGGAAGGACGAGGACCGCAAGCCCAAGGACGAGGACAAAGACAAGGACGGCAAGGGCAAGGACGCCGGGTCCGAGGCGGAGGCCGCCAAGCCGGCGCCGGACGCGATGCAGCGGAAGGTCATCAACGACGCCATCGCCTACATCCGCTCGCTGGCCGAGAAGCGCGGCCGCAACGCCGACTGGGCCGAGAAGGCGGTGAGCGAGGGCGCCAGCCTGTCGGCCGAGAAGGCGCTGGAGCAGAAGGTGGTGGACCTGGTGGCGGCCGACGTCGGCGACCTGCTCAAGCAGATCGACGGGCGCGAGGTCGAGACGACGGCCGGCAAGGTGCGGTTGCAGACCGCCGGGCTGGCGCTGGACCGGATCGAGCCGGACTGGCGCATGCGCTTCCTGTCCATCATCACCAACCCGACCGTCGCCTACGTCTTGATGCTGATCGGCATCTACGGCCTGCTGCTGGAGGGTTATCACCCCGGCGCCATCCTGCCGGGCGTGGTCGGCGCCATCTGCCTGCTGCTGGCGCTGTTCGCGTTCCAGATCCTGCCGGTCAACTACGTCGGCCTGGGACTTATCATCCTGGGCGTCGTGCTGATGATCGCCGAGGCCATGATGCCGAGCTTCGGCGCGCTCGGCTTCGGCGGCGTGGTCGCGTTCGTGTTCGGCTCGATCATGCTGATGGACATCGACGTGCCGGGCTACGGCGTCAACCTCGGCATCGTCGTCGGCATTGCGGTCGGCGCCTGCGCGCTGCTGGCGCTGACGCTGTACCTGCTGTGGAACGCGCGGCGCGCGCCGGTCGTGACCGGCGGCGCCAGCCTGATCGGCCAGCGCGCCGAGATCACCGAGCCGATCCAGGGCGAGGGCTGGGCCTGGGTCGCGGGCGAGCGCTGGCGCGTGCGCACGCGCCAGCCGGTACAGCCGGGCGAGCGCCTGCGCGTCGTGGCGATGGAGGGCCTGGTCCTCGTCGTCGAGCCGGAATCCAAGTAAGCAACAAGAAAGGAGAAGCCATGTTCAGCTTCGTGTCCGTCCTGATCTTCATCGTCGTCGCCTTCCTGTTCAGCGCGATCAAGGTGCTGAACGAGTACGAGCGCGGCGTGACCTTCACGCTCGGCCGCTACACGGGAATCAAGGGACCGGGACTCATCATCGTGATCCCGATCGTCCAGAGCATCGCGCGCGTGGACCTGCGCACGGTGGTCATGGACGTGCCGCCGCAGGACGTGATCTCGCGCGACAACGTGTCGGTCAAGGTCAACGCCGTGATCTACTTCCGCGTGATGGAGCCGGACAAGGCGATCCTGCAAGTGGCGCATTTCTACGAGGCGACCAGCCAGCTTGCGCAGACCACCCTGCGCTCGGTGCTGGGCCAGCACGAGCTGGACGACCTGCTGACCGCGCGCGAGCAGTTGAATCGCGACATCCAGGCGATCCTGGACAAGCAGACCGATCCCTGGGGCATCAAGGTCAGCCACGTCGAGATCAAGCACGTCGACCTGGACGAGAGCATGATCCGCGCGATGGCGCGCCAGGCCGAGGCCGAACGCACGCGCCGCGCCAAGGTGATCCACGCCGAGGGCGAGATGCAGGCGGCCGAGAAGCTGCGCGAGGCCGCCAACATGCTGGCCAAGGAGCCGCAGGCGCTGCAGTTGCGCTACCTGCAAACGCTCATTGACGTGGCCGGCGAGAAGAACTCGACCATCGTGTTTCCGCTGCCGATGGACCTGATCACGCCGTTCCTGAAGAAGCTGACGAAAGAGTAGGGATTAGAGCAGCCCGGCGCGCCGCGCGCTTCGGTAGTCGGCCGGCGTGTCCACATCCCAGCGCGCCGGCAGCTCGGCGCAGGACAGGCCCAGCCGCGCCAGACGCGAGCGCGTCTGCCGCAGCTCCCCGCCGGTGCTCCAGGCGATGCCCGCCAGCGCGCGCGCCGGCAAGCGGCGCGCGCCAATCAGCACGTAACCGCCGTCGGCCGCCGGCTGGATCACGCAGTCGTGGCGGTCCAGTGCCGAAAAAGCGTCGCGCAAGTCCTGCGGGGCGAGCACCGGACAGTCCGTTCCGACCACGACCACCTTGTCCGCGCCCCGCGCCAGAGCGTCACGGATCGCCAGGGTCATCTTGCGCCCCAGGTCGCCCGGCGCCTGGCGCTTCAGCCTCAGGCCATGTTGGCGCCGCAGTCCCTGCAACCAGCCGTGCCGGGCATCCGGTGCGCACCACAACTCCACCGGCAGGCCGGTGGCCAATGCCGCGCCCAGGGTGCGCCGCACGAGCTGGCGGTGAACTCGCGCCGCGCCCGCCGCGCCGAGCCGCGGCATCAGGCGCGTTTTGCAGCGGCCCGGCACCGGCGCGCGGGCAAAGATCAGGATTCGCATCGGGGGATCGGTTATGTCGGCAACAAAGCCTAGCGTTTCGCCGGCGCGCTGCATACAATACGCGCCCTCGTGTGGGGCGGTAGCTCAGCTGGGAGAGCGTCGCGTTCGCAATGCGAAGGTCGAGGGTTCGATCCCCTTCCGCTCCACCATTTCCAAAGGCCAGACGCGCTCTGGCCTTTTTCGTGGGCCACGTCCGGCGCATCCCGCCGGTTCACACGCCCGCTCCAGCGGGATTCTTCACGAAGTACTCGCTCATCATCACGGTCGTGATGCGTGTGAGGTGCAGCATGCGCGTCACCGAGCGCAGCATGATCCCCATGTGCAGCATCAGTTCCAGGCCATTGCGGGCGCCGAAGAACACGCGCTTGTCGGTGACGTGTTCCGCCGACGGCCAGGCTTCCTCGACGATGCCGTCGAAGACCTGCGCGCTTGGCGTCAGCACTTCCTCCACCACGTTGCGCACGTAGCGGCAGCGCGGCTGCATCCACTCGCTCATCGGCGACTGCCGGCCGAACCAGCGGCGCATCCATTCGTCCTTCGGGATGCGGGGCGGCCGCTCGAGCAGCGTGACGGCGAGGATGCCGGGGCTGCGTGTGCCGTCCGGCCAGTGCCGCGGCGGGGCATGGGCGTTTTCGCCGTAATCGGTATAAAGCCACTCGTCCACGCGGTAGCCGGCCAGTTCGAAGCCGGCCTCGCGCAGCAGGGTTTCGCAGGCTAGCCGCTGCCGGGGATTTTCCAGCCACAAGTTGACCTGGGCGGCGAAGGGCTTGGGGCCCAGCAGGCGCGGCGCCGGCGAGGGTACGTCGGCGCGGTCGTCGGCGATGTTCATCTGCAAGCCGGCCAGGCCCAGTTGCAGCAGCCGGGGTGCGCAGCGTTCCAGCAGGATTTCGCGGCGCCGCGCCGGCGCCATCTGCGCGCGCGGCCACAGCAGGTAGATCAGCTTCGTCACGACTTGCAGCCGGCCTGCGCGGCGGCAAAGGTGCGGGCGGCCGGCAGGAGCGTCTCGACGCCGTTGGCGCGCCGGTAGCGCGGGACGTAGCCGAGGTCGCGCTGCGCCTTGGCGATCGACAGGTGCGAGTTCTCGGAGAGATTGGCGATGCCGCGCAGCGTCAGCAGCGGTTCGTGGGCGCCGAGCATGTGGGCGGTTTCCATCGCCAGCGCGACGCTGCGCGTGAGCCAGGTCGGCAGCCAGACCCGCGGGAACCGGTAGCCGAGCCCTTCGGCGATCGGCCGGAACCACTCCATGCCGTTGACCGGCTCGCCGTCCGTGATCGCGTACGCCTGCCCGCCGGCGACGTCCGGCTTTTCCAGCAGTGCGCGGGCGGCCAGCAGTTGGGCGTCCACCAGGTTTTCGACGTGCGTGTTGTCCGTGACCGTGTCCGGGTCGCCGATCAGCGCCTTGAACTTGCCGGCGACGAGTTGCGAGAGAAAGCTGCGGATCATCAGCGAGCCGGTGTCCGAGCCCCAGATTCCGCCCGGCCGCAGAGCGCACACGCGCAGGCCGCCGGGGCGGTCGGCGGCGAGCGCGATGCGCTCGGCCTCGATCTTGGAGCGGGTGTAGAGGTCCTTGGCGCGCACCGCGTACGGCATCGACTCGTCGTGCACCGCCACGCGGCCGTCGAAAGTGACGTTGAACGAGCTGGTGTGCACCAGGGCGCGCGCGCCGGCTTCGGCCGCGGCGCGTGCCACGTTGCGCGTGCCGCCGGCATTGACCTCGAACACCGTGCGCGCGACGGAGGGGCGATAGACGGTGAGCAGGTTGATCAGGGCCGCCGTGTGGAACACGGTGGCGACGCCGTCGGCGGCCGCGCGCACCGCCGCATAGTCGCGCAGATCGCCCACGACCGTCTCGACGCCGTCGCCGTGCCGGTGCGGCGCCACATCCAGGCTGCGCACCGCGCAGCCGGCGGCGCGCAGGCGCGCGACCAGCGTGCGGCCGACGTAGCCGGCGCCGCCCGTCACCAGGCAGCGTGCGCCGACCTGCGCGGCGGTCAGCTTGGGCGCGGGCGGAATGGGTTGGGATGTTCTGGTCATGCTCATGCTCCGGACGGTCCGTAGATGCCGCGGGTCGCGTTGCTGAAGAAGACGGTGCGCTGGCGGCGCGACATGAGGCGCGCGAAGGCGTTGACGAAGCGGTTCAAGCGGCCGGCGATGTGTACCGGCTTCCTGCCGAGGGCGTCGAGTCCTTCGCGTGCGACCGCCTCGGGGCGCATCGGGAAGGCCTTGGGGCGCCTGGATTCCGGCGTCGCCGACTCGAAGCCAGGCGTCGCCGTGGCGCCGGCCACGCAGGCCAGCGCGTCCACGCCGTGCGGCCGCAATTCGGCCCACAGGCTCTCGGCCAGCACGGTGTTGAACGCCTTGGTCGCGGCATAGGTGCCGACCAGGGCCGAGCCCTGGAAGCCGGACATGCTCGACATGAGCAGGATGCCGCCGCGCCCGCGCTCGATCAGCCGCGGCGCGAGGCGTTGCGCGAGCGCGACCGGCCCGCGGCAATTCACGTCCAGCATCCGCATGTGGTCGTCGAGGCCGGTGGCGGCGAATTCGGCGATGCGCGAATGGCAGGCGTTGTAGATCAGCAGGCCGACATCCAGGCCGGCGACGGCGGCGTCGAAGCGGGCGGCGAGTTCCGGGTCGGCAAGGTCGACCGAAACGGGCCGCACCTGCACCCGGTGCCGCCGGCGGATCAGTTGCGCGTCCTTCTCCAGCACCTCAAGCCGGCGCGCCAGAGTCACCAGGTTCAGCCCGCGCTCGGCCAGCACATGCGCGTAGGCACGGCCGATGCCTTCGGACGCGCCGGCAATCGCCGCCCAAGGGCCGTAACGCCGGTGGAATTCCGGAAAAAGAATCATGCGCGCTCCCGCCTGTCGCCGGAAATGGACAGGATGCGAGCTTATGAAGCTCCGCCGCCCTCGGACTCGTCCGAACAGGCGAGAGGAGTGCTAAGATTCGCGCCGCCCGCTCCCGAGCCTTAGACCCTCGCGCCGCGGGCTTTTTCCGTTTTGGAGGCGATCCCATGTCCGACGTCACCCGGCAGACCTTCAACGAGGTCATGGTCCCCAACTATCAGCCCGCCGACATCATTCCGGTGCGCGGTGCGGGTTCGCGCCTGTGGGACCAGCAGGGCCGAGAGTACGTGGACTTCGCCGGCGGCATCGCGGTCAACGTGCTGGGGCATTGCCATCCCAAGCTGGTGGCGGCGCTGACCGAGCAGGCCGGGCGGCTGTGGCACCTGTCCAACGTCATGACCAACGAGCCGGCGCTGCGGCTGGCGCGCAAGCTCACGCAGAAGACCTTCGCGCAGAAGGTGTTCTTCTGCAATTCCGGCGCGGAAGCCAACGAGGCCGCGCTCAAGCTCGCGCGGCGGCACGCGCAGACCCGGTTCGGCGCGCACAAGCACGAGATCATCTCGTTCGTGAACGCCTTCCACGGCCGCACCTTGTTCACGGTCAGCGTCGGCGGGCAGGAGAAGTACACCAAGGGTTTCGAGCCGCTGCCGGGCGGAATCACGCACCTGACCTTCAACAACCTGGCGGAAGTCGAGGCGCGCATCTCGGACAAGACCTGCGCGGTGATCGTGGAGCCGGTGCAGGGCGAGGGCGGGATCACGCCGGCCACGCCGGAGTTCCTCAAGGGCCTGCGCGCGCTGTGCGACAAGCACAAGGCGCTGCTGATCTTCGACGAGGTGCAGACCGGCAACGGCCGCACCGGAACGCTGTACGCCTATATGCAAACCGGCGTGACGCCGAACGTCCTGACCACAGCCAAGGGCCTGGGCGGCGGATTCCCGATCGGAGCCATGCTGACCACCAACGAGATCGCGCAGTCGCTGCCGTTCGGCACGCACGGCTCGACCTACGGCGGCAACCCGTTGGCCTGCGCGGTGGCGGAGGCGGTGCTGGACGAGATCGGCCGGCCGGAGGTGATGGCCGGGGTGGTGCGGCGCGCCGAGCAGCTGCGCGAGGGGCTGAATTCGCTGGGCCGGCGCTACGGACTGTTCGAGCCGGTGCGCGGCGCGGGCCTGCTCATCGGCGCGCCGATGAGCGCGGCCTGGAAGGGCAGGGCCAAGGAAGTCGTCAACGCGGGCCTGAAGCACGGCGTGTGGTGCCTGATCGCCGGGCCGGACATCCTGCGCCTGGCGCCTTCGCTGGTCGTCGGCGAGGCCGACGTCGCCGAAGGCCTGCGGCGCCTGGAAGCCGCATGCGCCGAACTGGCGGCGATGCCCAAGGCCGCCGGCGCCTGAGGACCGTATGGCGGGCCTCGTCCCGGAGGAGGCCCACATGGGGCCGATTCCGGGGCTGAGCCCCGCGTGTCTGTATCCCGCGGCCTACTGCGCGGCGGGATACAGCACGCGTTCGCCGCGGTAGTCGAGCACGATGCCGTTCTCGACAATCTGTACCACCAGCGGCCCTTCGGCGAGCTGCTCGCCTTCCTTGTAGCGCCGACCGTTGATGAGCACGAAGCGCCTCTGCGGGTCGCGCTGGTACACGTGCACGTCGACGTTGAGGTTCGGGAAGTCGGCGCGGTAGCCGGCCGGCATGTCGCGCAGCCGCGGCACGCCGCCGTGCGGGCGCGGCGCCGGGGCCGGCGGTGCGGCGGGCTGCGGCTCCCCCCGCTCGACATCCGCTTCTTCGCCGCCTTCCGCAGCGGGCGGCTCGGGTTCCTCGGCCGCGGACACGGCGCTTTCCTGCGCAACGGCGGGCGCCGCTTCCGCCGGAACGGTCTCCACGGTTGCCGCCGGGGCCGCCGGCACCGCTTCGGTCGGTGCGGCGATCACGTCGTCCAGGCTTACCACGTCGCCCACGGCGACGACCGGCGCCGGGCGCGGCGGCTCCGGCAGCGCCGGGGCCGGCACGGCCGCGAGCGGCACGGCCTGGACCGGCGGGGCGGGAGAGGGCGCGGGTGCCGGTGCGCGCTCC
>JACPFV010000006.1 GCA_016182805.1 Gammaproteobacteria bacterium | reverse complement strand
CGGCGCCGCCGCCGGCTGCCCGTGCCGCGCCTGCCACGCCGTCCCCGGCTCCGGCCGCGCGGGGGACGAGCGCGCCGGCGCCGGTGGTGCTGATGCCGGTCCTGCATTCCGAAAAGAACGCCTGGAAGCCGGTCGAGATGAGCCGCTGGGTGTGCTTCGCGCTCGGCGGACAGCTGTACGGCGTGGACGTGCTCAAGGTGCAGGAAGTGCTGCGCATGCCGGAGATCACGCCGGTCAGCGGCGCGCCGGCGCACGTGCTGGGCGTCATCAATCTGCGCGGCGCCATCGTCACGGTGATGGACCTGCGCAGCCGCATGTCGCTGCCGCCGCAGGCGGCGACCGCGGCCAGCCGCGTGGTGGTGGTGGACTACGACAACCTCAACGTCGGCCTGGTGGTGGACCGCGTCGCCGACGTCATGCAGCTGCGCGCCGAGGAGATCGCGCCGGCGCCCAACGTCGGCGGCGGGCCGTCGAACAAGGAGGTGCGCGGGGTGGTGCACCGCAACGGCGAACTGGTCATCCTTCTGGACCTGGTGCAACTGCTCAACGCCAGCCCCGGATTCGCCCCTCCCACCCAGTCGTGACCGCCGGAGCGGGCGCGGTGTCGCCGCTACGCGACATTCGCGTTTTGCGTGAAGTAAGATAGCCGGGAGCCCGCGGGCAAGAACGGGCGGCGGCAGGTCGCCACGACGTGCCGCGTTGGGGGAGGGTAGACGGATGGCGTCTGGCATCGGCAGTTCGCCGGGCGGATGTCGTCAAGACATCCTCGTGTATTGCGGCGGCAGGGATGCCGGTGGGTATGATCGGCCGTGCCCGGTACAGAGGTGCTTGATGCGAACCGAGTTTTCGTTTGCCACGGGAGTCGCCGCGCGATGAGCGGACGGCGCGTGCATGCGTATTCCGTCGAGTTGCCCGCCGTGCTGTCGATCGCCGGCGCGGCGGCGCTGCACCAGGCGCTGGTGTCGTGCCTCGACAAGCGCCAGCTGATCGAGCTCGACGCTTCCGCCGTGCTGGAGGCGGACACCGCCGGCCTTCAACTGCTTGCCGCCTTCCTGCGCGATCGCCGCGAAAGCGGCCGCGACGTGCGCTGGAAGAACGTTTCCGAGCCGCTCGTGCGCGCGGCCGGCATGCTGGGCTTGCAGCAGGTGCTGGTGCTGCCCGAGGCCGGAGCTTCCCAATAGTTCAAATTTCCCGGACCGAGACGCGTTAGATGACACGAATTCTTGCGGTAGACGATTCCGCCTCGATGCGCCAGATGGTGAGCTTCACCCTCAAGCAGGCGGGTTTCGACGTGACCGAAGCCGAAGACGGCAAGGTCGCGCTGGAAATCGCGCAAAAGGAAAAATTCAACCTGGTCCTGGCCGACGTCAACATGCCGAACATGGACGGCATTTCGCTGATCAGGGCCTTGCGCGGGCTGCCGGACTACAAGTTCACGCCCTTGCTGATGCTGACCACGGAGTCCGGCGGCGACAAGAAGGCGGAAGGCAAGGCCGCCGGCGCCACCGGCTGGATCGTCAAGCCGTTCAATCCGGAGCAGTTGGTCGCCACGATTCGTCGCGTACTGGGGTGAGGCCATGGCCGTCGACATCAGCCGCTTCCGTCAGGTGTTCCTGGATGAAAGCCGGGAAAACCTGCAAGCGATGGAGCAGGGCCTGCTCAAGCTGGAGCAGGGCGGCGGCGCGACTGCCGAAGACATCAACACCATTTTCCGCGCGGCCCACTCGATCAAGGGCGGCGCCGGAACCTTCGGCTTCGCCGAGATCGGCGAGGTCACGCACCTGCTGGAGACCCTGCTGGACCAGATGCGCAGCGCCAAGCGCGAAGTCACCAGCGGGGCGGTCACCGTGCTGTTGCAGTCGGTGGACGTCGTGCGCGGCATGCTCGACGCCGGCGAGAAGGAACGGGCCAACGACGCGCAGGCAGTGGCGGCGCTGACCGAGGCGCTGCAGCACATCCTGGGCAGCGCGCCGGCCGCCGCGGCGGCACGGCCTGTCGAGGCGCCGGCGAAGCCGGCGACGCAGGGCTGGCGCATCCGCTTCGCGCCGCACGCGCACCTGCTGCGCAGCGGCAACGAGCCGGGACGCATCTTCCGCGAACTGGCCCGCATGGGCTCGCTCAAGGTCGAGGCCGACCTCGCGCGCCTGCCGGCGCTGCCGCAGTGCGAGCCTGAGTCGGTCTACCTGTCGTGGACGCTGTCGCTGGAAGGTGCCGCGACGCGCGAGCAGGTGGCCGACGTGTTTGCCTGGGTCGAGGGCGACTGCGACCTGGCGATCGAGCCGATCGCGCCGGCGGCGGCGGAGCCCAAGCCCGCCGAAGCGCGCACCGCGGCGCCCGTGCCGGCGGCGGCCGAGACGGCCGAGGCGGTCGTGGACAAGCCGGCCGCGGACAAGCCGGCCGAAAAGGGCGGCAAGGCGGCGGACAAGGCCACCGCGGAGCGCGCGGCGGAAAGCAGCTCGATCCGCGTCAGCGTCGAAAAGGTCGACAGTCTCATCAATCTGGTCGGCGAACTGGTCATCACCGAGGCGATGCTCAAGCAGATCTCCGGCCTGCTCGACGGCGCGGAGCTGGACCCGGCGCTGGCCGAGAAGCTGCTCAACGGCATCGCCCAGCTCGACCGCAACACGCGCGACCTGCAGGACGCGGTGATGTCGGTGCGCATGCTGCCGATGGACTTCGCCTTCAGCCGCTTCCCGCGCGTGGTGCGCGACCTCGCCGCCAAGCTCGGCAAGAAGGTGCGGCTCAGGACCGAGGGCGAGCAGACCGAGTTGGACAAGGGCGTGATCGAGAAAATCGTCGACCCGCTCAACCATCTTGTCCGCAACAGCCTGGACCACGGCCTGGAGACGCCCGAGGACCGGCGCAAGGCCGGCAAGGACGAGACCGGCACCATCACGCTGCGCGCGGCGCACCAGGGCGGCAACGTCGTGATCGAGGTCGCCGACGACGGCCGCGGCCTCAGCCGCGACAAGATCCTGGCCACGGCCGAGAAGCGCGGCCTGCCGGTCCGCGAGGACATGACGGACGAGGAAGTCTGGCAGTTCATCTTCATGCCCGGCTTCTCCACCGCCGACAAGGTCACCGACGTGTCGGGCCGCGGCGTCGGCATGGACGTGGTCAAGCGCAACATCGTCGAGCTGGGCGGCCAGGTGGACATCGAGTCCGAGGTCGGCGAGGGGACGACGATCACGATCCGCCTGCCGCTCACGCTGGCGATTCTCGACGGCATGTCGGTGCGCGTCGGCGACGAAATCTTCATCATCCCGCTGAACTTCGTGGTCGAGTCGCTGCAGCCGGCGGTGAAGGACGTGAAGACCGTGACCGGTCGCGGGCGCGTGGTCAAGGTGCGCGACGAGTACCTCACGCTGGTGCCGATGCACGAGCTGTACGGCGTCGGGGCCGAAGTGCCGCGGCCGCAGGAGGCGATCGTCGTGATCCTGGAGGCCGAGGGCCGCAAGCTGGCGGTGCTGGTGGACGAGCTGGTCGGCCAGCAGCAGGTCGTCATCAAGAGCCTCGACTCCAACTACCGCCGCGTCCACGGCGTCTCCGGCGCGACCATCCTGGGCGACGGCCGGGTGGCGCTGATCGTGGACGCCGGCGCGCTGACCCGGACCATGAGCAAGGCGGCTTGAGGAGCAGGCAATGAGCATGCAGACCCACGGTACCCACGCGCACGCCAAGCACGGCAAGGGCGAGGCTCAGGCCGCGGCGGGGATCGCCAACGAGTATCTGACGTTCACGCTGGGCGAGGAGGAGTACGGCGTGGATATCCTGAAGGTCCAGGAGATCCGCGGCTACGACACGGTCACGCGCATCCCGGAGGCGCCGGCCTTCATCAAGGGCGTCATCAACCTGCGCGGCACGATCGTCCCGGTCGTGGACATGCGCATCAAGTTCCACCTCGGCAAGGTGGAGTACAACCAGTTCACCGTGATGATCATCCTGAACATCGCCAAGCGCGTGGTCGGGATGGTCGTGGACGGCGTGTCGGACGTGCTCGCGCTGAACGACGAGGCGATCCGCCCGGCGCCGGAGTTCGGATCGTCCATCGACACGCGCTACATCCGCGGCATCGGCACGGTGGATCAGCGCATGCTGATCCTGATGGACATCGAACGGCTGATGTCGAGCGAGGAAATGGCGCTGATGGACCGCGCCGTGCAGTGAGCGTGCCGGCGCGCGGGCGCCGGGTCGACGGGAGCAGGGCCGGTCGGGGTAGGGGAAACGCAGAGGAGCGGTATACAAAATGAACTTCTTGAGTCGATTGTTGCTGGGACAGAAATTCGCCATCCTGGGGGGGCTTGCGATCGCGCTGCTGGCCGGGCCGCTGACGCTGTACCTGAACGAGATCAACGGCGACATCCGGGTGGCCAAGCGCGAGCTGGAAGGCGTCGGCCCGGTCGGCGAGGTGCTGCGCGCGGCGCGGGCGATCCAGACGCACCGCGGCC
Source organism: Gammaproteobacteria bacterium (assembly GCA_016182805.1). Lineage (GTDB taxonomy): Bacteria > Pseudomonadota > Gammaproteobacteria > Nevskiales > Nevskiaceae > JACPFV01. The sequence continues at coordinate 2,426 of JACPFV010000006.1, read as the reverse complement.
TGATGGTCGGCGCGCTGGAGGAGATGGACGAGACGGCGCGCGCGGCCAAGCTGCAGCGCGCCAAGGAAGCAGCGGAACAGACCGACAAGGCGTTCCGGCAGATCGAGGCGGCCCTGGCGTCCAGCAATGCCGGCACCAAGCTGACGACGGCGTGGGCGCCGGTGAAGGAGCAGTGGGCGAAGCTGGCGGCCGACGGCGCCGGTGCGGTCGGGACCGGCGAGGAAAGCTTCACCCAGCACTCCGAGATGATCGCGGCGCTGTTCGACTTCGGCCTACTGGTGGTGGATGCCTACGAGCTGTCCTACGACCCGCTGCCGGACGGCTACCACCTCATCATCTCGACCGCGCACCACATGCCCAAGCTGGCCGAGGACCTGGCGGCGATGCGCGGCCGCGGCGTCAGCGTGCTGACGCGCAAGGCGATGTGGGCCAACGACAGCATCGCCTTCGCCAGCTCGATCGACCAGTCCGACGAGCACCTGCAAAACCTGCGCAAGGAGATGCAGAAGGCGTTCGGCGCCTCGCCCGAGGTAGAGAAGCGGCTCGCGCCGTTTCTGGAGGAGGCGAGCGCGGCCAAGGGGCTGGCGGTCGGCTACATCGAGGACAACATTCTTTCGGCGCCCGACCTCACCGCGCCACCGGAGCCGCTGTTCGACGAGATCACCAAGCACCTGGACGTGCAGTCCAAGCTGCTTGAGGAGTCCCTGGCGACGCTCCAGCAGGTTCTCAGCGACCGCGTGGCCACCTTCCAGGTCCAGCGCGCGCAGCTGCTCGGCGCGCTGGCGCTGCTGGCGCTGGTGATCGGCGCCTTCGGCATCATGGTGACGCGCTCCGTCACCGTGCCGATGCGGCGCGCGGTGCAGGTGGCGGAGGCGATCGCGGCGGGCCGCCTCGACAACGACGTTGCGTTCAGCGGCCGCGACGAGTCCGCGGTGCTGTTGCGCTCGCTCAAGGAGATGCAGCACTCGCTGCTCAAGCGCGCCCAGGCGGACCGCGCCGCGGCGGCGGAAATGGCGCGCGTCAAGCAGGGCCTGGACGGCGTCACCGCCAGCGTCATGATCGCGGACAACGACCGCAAGATCATCTACATGAACCGCGCCGTCACCGACCTGCTCACCCGCGGCGAGGCGGACATCCGCAAGGCCGTGCCGAACTTCGAGGTGCAGAAGCTCGACGGCGTCACCGTCGACCGCTTCTACGAGCACCCGGAGGAGCAGGCGCGCGTCCTGGCGACGTTCAAGGAGCCGCATCGCGTCGAGACGCACCTCGGCGGGCGCACGTTCGCGCTCACGGCGGTTCCGGTCATCAACGAGCACGGCGAACGCCTGGGCTCGGCGGTGGAATGGGTGGACCGCACCGCCGAGCTGGCGGTGGAGGCGGAAGTCGGCAGCATCGTGCAGGCCGCGGCCAACGGCGATTTCGCGCGGCGCGTGTCGGTCGACGGCAAGGAGGGCTTCTTCCTGCAGCTGACGCGCAACATCAACCAACTGCTCGAGACCAGCCAGTCGGGCCTGGCGGAAGTGCAGCGCGTGCTCACCGCGCTGGCCGGCGGCGACCTGACCAACAAGATCGAAACGGAGTTCCAGGGCACCTTCGGCCAGATCAAGAACGACGTGAACGTGACGATGGACCAGCTCACCGACATCATCGGCCAGATCAAGGGCGCGACCGACGCGATCAACACCGCGTCCAAGGAGATCGCCAACGGCAACGCCGACCTGTCCGCGCGCACCGAGCAGCAGGCGGCCAGCCTGGAGGAGACCGCGTCGAGCATGGAGCAGCTGACGTCGACCGTGAAGCAAAACGCGGAGAACGCGCGCCAGGCCAACCAGCTCGCGATCGGCGCCAGCGACATCGCCACCAGGGGTGGCGATGTCGTCAACCAGGTCGTGTCGACCATGACGGCGATTCACGACTCGTCGAAGAAGATCGTGGACATCATCAGCGTCATCGACGGCATCGCGTTCCAGACCAACATCCTGGCGCTCAACGCCGCGGTGGAGGCGGCGCGTGCCGGCGAGCAGGGCCGCGGCTTCGCGGTGGTGGCATCCGAGGTGCGTGCGCTGGCGCAGCGCTCGGCCGGCGCCGCCAAGGAGATCAAGACGCTGATCAGCGACTCGGTGGAGAAGGTCGAGAACGGCTCCAGGCTGGTCGAGCATGCCGGCAAGACCATGTCCGAGATCGTCGGCAGCGTGAAGCGCGTGACCGACATCATGGCCGAGATCACGCAGGCGTCGCAGGAGCAAAGCTCGGGCATCGAGCAGGTCAACCAGACCATTACCTCGATGGACGAGGTCACGCAGCAGAACGCCGCGCTGGTCGAGGAGGCCTCGGCGGCCTCCAAGTCGATGGAAGATCAGGCGGTGAAGCTGGTGGAGTTGATGCGCTTCTTCCGCATGGGGAGCGGCGATGCCGTCGCCGGACGG
>JACPFV010000034.1 GCA_016182805.1 Gammaproteobacteria bacterium | reverse complement strand
TAGGAAATCACGCCATGGGCGGTACAGCATCGAGCAACCAGTGTTGCGCCCGCGCCAGCGGGTCAGATGCTTGGGCGCCTATTGACGTCGGCGGCGAAATGGCGACCCCTTTTCCGCCTTTTCCGTTTCGCATGCAAAACTGAGTTACGGTGCCGTATTGACGATGTGGATACGCGCGTGTACCTTGGCGTCATGTCAAACGCCCGCGCCCCTTCAAGGAATCGCAGTGCCGCAGTGACCGCTGAGCGGCCGCCGGCTGCCGACCGGAAAGGCAGCATCAACCTGCGCATCGAGGCCAACACACGCCAGCTCATCGACGATGCTGCGGCGATCCTTGGCAAGACTCGCACCGAATTCATGGTCGAAAGCGCCCGGCGGCAGGCGATTGACGTGCTGCTCGATCAACGTCTGTTCACGCTGGATTCCGACCGCTTCGACTCGTTCATGCACGCGCTCGACAATCCTCCTGCACCAGGACCGAAGCTGCGGTCGCTGCTCCGCCGAGTGCCGGCGTGGCAGAAGTAGATGACCCAGCGGGACGCCCCCAACCCCGGCTTTCGGCTCCAGTTGCCTTAACACCCGAGCACGACTTAAAAGACTTCGACTGCGGCGTGCCGGCGTTAAATGACTGGCTACGCCAGCGGGCGTTGAAGAACGAGAGTCGGTTCTCGCGCACCTACGTCGTCTGCGAGGACAGCCGGGTCATCGCCTACTTCTGCATCTCGGCGGGAGCGGTGGAACGCGCCGCAGCGCCGCGTAGGCTTCGTCGCAATGCACCCGATACGATTCCGGTTTCGGTGATCGGACGACTCGCGGTGAGCCGAGAGTGCGCCGGCAAAGGGCTCGGCGCCGATCTGCTTTCGGATGCGCTGCACCGCATTGCCGTAGCGTCGCAGAGCATCGGTATCGGTGCGGTCCTGGTTCAGGCGAAAGACGATGCGGCGAAGCGCTTCTACCTGAAATGCGCGGAGTTCATCGAGTATCCGGCGGATAGCCGAACGCTGTTTCTCCCTATTGAAACCGTGCTCGCGGCTTTCAGCTAGGTTGAGGAGCCAATGATGAGGGCAAAACGAAAAGCGCAATCGGCATTGCCGTCACCGACCGACTGACGTTATTGTCCGGTCAGCGTGGGCCAAGCTCTAGGTCAAGCACTTCGCGGCGGCCTACATCCGGAACACCCCATACCGCGGCTCCCCAATCGGCGTATTCAGCGCCGCGGAAATCGCCATGCCCAGCGCATTGCGCGTGTCGGTCGGATCCAGGATGCCGTCGTCCCAGATTTCCGAGGTCGAGTAGTAGGCGCTGGACTGGCGGCGGTAGTCCTCCAGGATCGGTTCGCGGATCGCGGCGATGTCCTCGGCTGTGGCTTGCTTGCCGTGGCGGGCCATCTGGCGGAGTTTCACGTCGGCCAGGGTGTTGGCGGCTTGTTCGGCACCCATCACGGAGATCTGGCTTTGCGGCCACATGAACAGGAAGCGCGGATCGAAGGCGCGGCCGGACATGCCGTAATTGCCGGCGCCGAAGGAGCCGTTGACGATCACGGTGAACTTCGGCACCTCCGAGCCGGACACGGCCATTATCATTTTGGCGCCGTCCTTGGTGATGCCGCGCTGCTCATAGTCCTTGCCGACCATGAAGCCGGTGATGTTCTGCAGGAACAGAATCGGCGTTTTGTTCTGGTTGCAGAGCTCGATGAAGTGCGTGCCCTTCAGGGCACTGTCGTTGAACAGCACGCCGTTGTTGGCCAGGATGCCGACCTTGTAGCCCCAGATGTGCGCGTAGCCGCAGACCAGCGAGGTGCCGTAGGCCGGCTGGTACTCGTGGAAGCGGCTGCCGTCCACGATGCGCGCGATGACCTCGCGCATGTCGAACTGCACCTTGATGTCGCGCGGGATCACGCCGTACAGCTCGGCCGGGTCGTAGAACGGCTCTTCCGGCTCCTGCCACTCGATCTTGGTTTTCTCCGGGCGCTTGAATTGCGCCACGATATCGCGCGCAATCGCGATCGCTTCTTCCTCGGACGAAGCCGGGTAGTCTGCGGTGCCGGACAGGCGCGTGTGCATGTCGCAGCCGCCCAGCTCGTCCACCGTCACCTCTTCGCCGGTGGCGGCCTTCACCAGCGGCGGACCGGCCAGGAAGATCGCGCCGGTGCCGCGCACGATGACGTTGTAGTCCGACAGGCCGGGCACGTACGCGCCGCCGGCGGTGCAGTGGCCGCACACCACCGCGACCTGCTGCACGCCCATCTTCGACAGGATCGACTGGTTGCGGAAGATGCGGCCGGCGTAATAACGGTCGGCGAACAGATTGGCCTGCAAGGGCAGGAAGCCGCCGGCGCTGTCGCACAGGTGCACCACCGGCAGGCGGTTCTCGATGGCGATGTCGAGCGCGCGCACGGTCTTCTTGACCGAGAGTGGATACCAGGCGCCGCCCTTCACGCTGGCGTCGCCGGCGTTGATGAGAACCTCGCGCCCGGAGACGATGCCGATGCCCGCGACCACCGCCGCGCCCGGCACCTCGCCGTCGTAGGCCATGTTGGCGGCGAGGGTCGAAAGCTCCAGGAAGGGCGTGCCGGGGTCGAGCAGGCGTTCCAGGCGCTCGCGCACCAGCAGCTTGCTCTGTTTGCGCAGGCGCTCGATGTCGCGCTCCGGGCGGTCGTGCCGCGCCCCGCGCTGCTTCTCCTTCAGCTCCTCGGCCAGCCGGCGGTTGTGCGCGGCGTTGGCATGGAATTCGGGCGAGCGCGTATTTAGCTTGGATTCGATGCGTTTCACGTCGCGCCCTCCGCGACGAGGCTGACCAGCGTTGTGTCGCGCTCGAAGGTTTGGCCTTGCACGACGTGCACGGACTCGACGACGCCGTCGCGCGGCGCCGTGATCGTCGTTTCCATCTTCATGCTCTCCATCACCAGCAGCGCCTCGCCGCGGGCGACGGATTGGCCGGGCTTGACCCGCACCGCAACCGTGCTGCCGGGCATGGGTGCGCGGATCGCGTCGTCGGCGCCGTGATGCGCCTGTGCCGCGAGGCGGTCCATCGGGTGGCGGTAGCGCAGGGTGTAGGCGGCGCCGTCGATGTGCAGGTGGACCTCATCGCCGCGCACGGCGAACGTTACCGGCGTCGTCGTCTCGCCGGTCGTGATGAAGCATCGGCCGTGGTCATCGCGCCGCAGCGCAACCGGAATCAGGCTATCGCCGAGATGCAATTGGTAGTCGCCGCGGCTGTGCGACAGCCAGAGTTCGTGCTCGACCTCGCCGAGTTTGAAGGCGTGGTGCATGGCTTACCCCTCCCCCCAACCCCCTCCCACAAGGAAAGGGGGAGTTGTGCGTTCCCTCTCCCCTTGTGGGAGAGGGACAGGGAGAGGGGTGAGATGCCACAAAAGCCTGTTCATCAATTCCTCCAATGCCCCATGGCCGCATGCATCGCCGGCACCGCATCGGCGGCATCCTTGACCGGCCGCGTGACCAACGCCGCCGCCGCCAGCAACTTTTGCAGCAGGGCGGGCGCGGCCTCGGGCTCCGCCGCGATCTCCGGATGGGCATCGAGAAAGCCGGTATGAATTTCGCCCGCGACGAAGGCGGGGTGCCGAAGCAGCCTTCGCAGGAAGGCGGTATTGGTCTTGCAGCCCAGCAGCACGTAATTGGCCAAGGCACGGTCGGCGCGGGCGACGGCTTCGGCGCGGTCGCGGCCGGAGACGATCAGCTTGGCCAGCATCGGGTCGAAGGCGGCGGTGACGTCCTGGCCCTGGACGATGCCGCTGTCCACGCGCACGCCCTCGCCGGACGGCGGATGCAGCGCCAGCACCGGGCCGGTGGTCGGCGTGTAGCCGTGTGCCGGGTCCTCGGCGTAGACGCGGAACTCGATGGAATGTCCGCGCGGCCGGATGTCCGCCTGCGCATAGCCCAGCTTCTCGCCGGCGGCGACACGCAGCTGCTCGAACACGAGGTCCTTGCCGGTCGTCTCCTCGGTCACCGGATGCTCGACCTGGAGGCGCGTGTTCATCTCCAGAAAATAGTATTCGCCTCGACCGAAAATGAACTCGACCGTACCCGCATTGCGATACCCCGCCTTGCGCGCGATGCCGGCCGCGGTTTCGCAGATGCTTTGCCGGGTCTTCTCGTCCAGCGCCGGCGACGGCGTCTCCTCGACGATCTTCTGGAGGCGCCGCTGCACCGAGCATTCGCGCTCGTACAGGTGCACGACGTTGCCGTGCGCATCGCCCAGCACCTGCACCTCGATGTGGCGCGGATTCTCGATGTAGCGCTCCACGTACAGGCGGCCGTCGCCGAAGTAGCGCCGGCCTTCGCTGCGCGCGCGCTCGATTTCGGTGCCCAGTGCGGACGGCTCGCGCACGATGCGCATGCCCTTGCCGCCGCCGCCCGCCGCGGGCTTGATGAGGAGCGGGAAGCCGACGGCGCGGGCGCGCTCGACAAAGGTATTCGGGTCGTCGTCCTCGATGGCGGACGGCGCCACCGGAAAACCGGCCTTGGCGACGAAGGCGCGGGCGCGCACCTTGTCGCCCATCAGCTCGATCTGCTCGGGCTTCGGGCCGACGAAGATGGCCCCGGCGGCCTCCACCGCGCGCGCAAAGCCGGCGTTCTCGGACAGGAAGCCGTATCCGGGATGAATCGCGCCGGCGCCGGTGTTGCGCGCCGCGTCCAGAATTTGTGCGGTGTCCAGGTAGGCGGCCACCGGCGTGCTGCCGGCGATCTCCACCGCCTTGTCCGCCTGGCGCACGGCCGGCGCGCCGCGGTCGGCGGCGTGGTAGACGACGATGCCTTCCAGGCCCAGGCGCCGCACCGTGCGCAGCACGCGCAGGGCGATCTCGCCGCGGTTGGCGATCAGCACCGAGCGGAACGGCCAGTGCTTCACGTCCGCGGCGCTTTCGGTGGCGTTTGTCGGTCGGGATTCGAACATCATTTCCTCGCTCGATGCTGCGGCAGGCTGCGCTCGATACGCGCGGCGATCCGCGCCAGCTTCTCGGTTTCCAGGTGCAGGTCCGCGGCGGGGGCGCGCGCGGCAAGGCCATCGCAGACGACGGCCGCGATCCGGTCGGCGATGCGGTCGATGTCCAGGTCGCCGCGGCCGCACAGGTGGTTCCAGGCGTGGTGCTCGATGCCGCCGTAGATCATGTCGCGCACCAGCGCGTGCGGGATCTCGGCGCGGAACTCTCCGGCGGCCACGCCGTCGCGCAGCACCTCGATCAGGAATTGGGTGTAGCGCCGGTTCATCGCGTGCACGCGCGACCCGCGGTAGTCCTGTTCGGCGCGCACCTCGCGGAACATGAGGCGGCAAAGCTGCGGGTGCTCGCGCACCGAGCGCAGGTGGCGCCAGACCAGCAGGCGCAGCCGCGCCCGCGCGCCGACCACGGCGGCGAGGTCGCGCGCGTAGTCGCCGAGCATCTCCTCGTACCAGTGCTCCAGCACCTTGTGCAGCAGCTCGCGCTTGCTGTCGAAGTACTTGTAGACGGTGCCTTCCACCACGCCCAGGCGCGCCGCGATCTCTGCCACCGCCGCCTGGTCGTAACCCTTCTCGCAAAACACCTTGCGCGCCGCGCGCAGGATGTCGCCGAAGCGTTGCTCGCGCGCCAGGCGGATCGGAGGCTTGGCGCCGCGCTTCATGCGGTGATCCAGCCGCGGCCCAGCCATTCCGCGGGCACGCGGAGCGGCAGGTCCATCAGGATCTGGGCCAGCATCTTGCCCTGCGGGTCGTAGCGCAGGGACGCGATGCCGCCGCCGCCCAGCGCCTCGTGCAGCAGGAAGTTGAAGCCCCTGAGGCCCGGCCAGTCGAAGCGCTCGACCCTGGCGAGCACGAAATGGGATAGATAGTCCCCGACCGTTTCCGCCGTGAGCTGTTCTCGCAGCACCGGCAGGAATTCCGGTCGGCGCGCAAGGACGCCGATGTTGGCGCTGTCGCCCTTGTCGCCGCTGCGGCCGTAGGCGAGGGAGAGAAGCGGGATGGTTGTTGTAGGGAGTGGGGTCTGGTTGGGCGGCGACCCCTCCCCCCAGCCCCCTCCAGGCGGCTCCGGCATCCATGCCTCTCGCCGCACTTCCGCCGTCCTGGCGGTCGCAGGGGGAGGGGGAGCAATCATTTCCCCCTCCCCCTGTGGGAGGGGGTAGGGGGAGGGGTTGAACGGAACCGCCACCCCCTCCAAATCCACCGCAATCGCGACGGATTCTTTCGGCACCAGAGAGGAGAACAACCGCACCACCGGCGTCACCGCCGGCCGCCCGCCCGCGAATCCGGTGATGCCTTGCGCCATCGCGGTTGCAGCCGGGATGAACTCGCGCGAAAACAGCTCCAGCGCGTTCTTGTCGCCGTGCTGCACCGCGAGCTTGAGGACGACCTCGCGCGTGTCGCGCCGGCGGGCATTCGCGCCCCAGTTGGCTTCGGCGCCGAGCACTTCGACATCGGTGCGCCGGTAATCGGCAAGCCCGCGTTCCGTGAACAGGCGGCGCGTGCGACGCAGGATCGCGCTCGCCGTCGCCTCCGCCTTGCCGACCGCGCCTGGCCCGCCCAGCATCATGGTGCCGGTGGCGCGAAAGCCGTCCTGATACGTCGCCGACACCTTGTAGCTTGCGGTCGGCGCGCGGCCGCGCGCGCCGGATACGGCTACGCGGTCCGGTCCGACCTGCCGCAGCGTCACCTCGCGGAAATCGCAGCCGACATCGGGCAGCCGGTAGTCGCCCGGATCGCCGATTTCGTACACGATCTGCTCGGCCACCGTCTCCGGGGCGACCCGGCCGCCGGTACCGGCGGGCTTGGCGATCTCGATCGAACCGTCCGCGCCGCAGACCGCGATGGGATAGCCCATGCGGTCCCAGTCGTCGGCCACGGTCTGCCAGTCGGTGACGATGCCGCCGGTGGCCTGCACGCCGCACTCGATGATGTGGCCGGCCAGGCTGCCGGCCGCCAGAAGATCGTAGTCGTCCGCACGCCACTTGAACTCGTGGATCAGCGGCCCTAGCGCCAGCGCGCTGTCCACGCAGCGCCCAGTGATGACGATGGCGGCGCCGGCGTCCAGGGCCGCCGCAATCGGAAACGCGCCCAGGTAGGCGTTGATGCTCCAGGGCTTGGCCGGGAAGGTCTCGCCATTAAACATCTCGCGTATGCCGCGGCCGCGCAGTTCTTCGGCGCGCGGCAGCAGATCGTCGCCGGTGACGATGCAGATGCGCAGTTCGATGCCCGCGGCCTTCAGTTTCGCGGCCAGCGCGTCGCGGCAGGCGGCGGGATTGACGCCGCCGGCATTGGTGACGACGCGGATGCGGTTCTGCTTGATGGTCGGCGCCAGCGCGGCGATGACATCCGGGAAATCGGTCGCATAACCGGCGGCCGGATCCTTTGCGCGCGCGCGGGCCAGCAGCGACATCGTGATCTCGGCCAGATAATCCAGCACGAGATAGTCGATCTCGCCGGACTGCACGAGCTGCCGCGGACCCTCGGCGCTGTCGCCCCAGAAGCCGGTACCGCAGCCGATGCGGACCTGCCGCTTCAATTGCCGCTCCAGTTGGGCGCGCGCTTCTCCTGGAACGCCGCCTTGCCCTCGCGCGCGTCCTCGGTGCTCGACATGACCGGCACCATCGCCTGCGCGTACTCCAGCGACTCGCGCAGGTTCATGTCGCGCATGGCGCTGTACGCCTGCTTGCCAAGGCGGATCGCGGTCGGCGACTTGTCGAGGATGCGGTTCAGCAGCCAGTCGGTCCTGGCGTCCAGCTCGGCGCGGGGCACCACGTAGTTGACCACGCCCCAGGCCAGCGCCTCGGCGGCGCCGAACGGCTCGCCGGTGATGCACATCTCCTGCAAGCGGCGCGGCGGCAGTACGCGCAGCATGAAGGGCAGGATCATCATCGGCGTCACGCCGATCTTGCTCTCGGGCGTGCCGATGCGGATGTCGTCCGCGGCGACCGCCAGGTCGCAGGCGCACAGCAGGCCGAAGCCGCCGGCCATGACGTGGCCGTTCACCCGCGCGATCAGCGGCAGCGGGCAGTCCTGGATGCGCTTGAACAGGTCCACGATGTAATGGCGCGGGCGCGAAAAATCCACGTCGAAGGCGCCGCCCTGCACGTTCTTTTGCAGGTCCGCGCCGGCGCAAAAGGCTTGCTCGCCGGTGCCGGTGAGGACGATGGCGCGGCAGGCGCGGTCCTCCATGGCCTGGGCGATGCCGGCGTCGATCAGCTTGACCACCTGCTCGTTCAGCGCGTTGCGGCGTTCCGGGCGGTTGATCGCGATGCGCTGCACGGGCCCGCGGCGTTCGACCAGGACCGGGTCGGTCATGGAGGTCTCCTGTTGTACGATCTGCCGATGAGTGCGACTCATCCATCCGGCCGGTGTGCCCGGCCGGGGATGAGTGCAGGCTAGGCGCGGCGTGGTGAGTCGGCCTCACCCGTTCAGGCGAGGGGCGCCGGCGAAGGCGTTCCCGCGACCCGTTGCGCCGTTCACGAAATCCGAGGACGTCATGAGTTTCGACAACAAGGTGGTGATGATTACCGGCGCCGCCGGCAACCTGGGCCGGGCGGTCGCCGCGGCGTTTGCTTCCGCCGGGGCCTCGCTGGTGCTGGTGGACCTCGACGAAGGCGGCCTGCGCGCCGCCTATCCGGGCGCGGATGCCCGGCGCCTGCTGCTGGCCGCCGATCTGACCCGGCTGGAATCCGTGCAGACGGCGGTGCAGGCGGCGGTGGATCGGTTCGGCCGGATCGACGCGCTGTGCAACATCGCCGGCGGGTTCCGTATGGGGCCGGCGGTACACGAGACGCTGCCCGAGTTGTGGGCGCAGATGATGGACATGAACGCCGGCACGCTGCTCAACGCCGTGCGCGCGGTGGTGCCGCGCATGCTGGCGGCCGGTGGCGGGTGCATCGTCAACGTCGGCGCCGGCGCGGGGCAGGGCGGGCGCGCGCACATGGGCGCGTACAGCGCCGCCAAGAGCGCGGTGATCCGCCTCACCGAGGCGATGGCCGGCGAGCTGCGCGAGCGCGGGATCAACGTCAACTGCGTGCTGCCCAGCATCATCGACACGCCGCAGAACCGTGCCGACATGCCGCAGGCCGACCCGAGGCGCTGGGTGGCGCCGCAGGACCTGGCGCAGGTGATCCTGTTCCTGTGCTCGGACGGCGCGCGCGCGGTGCATGGGGCGGCGGTGCCGGTGGTGGGGTTGAGTTAGTGCGGCTCACCGGACAACCCCTCCTGTGTTCCCCCTCCCCCTGTGGGAGGGGGCTAGGGGGAGGGGTGCCGAGCAGATGACCCCCCCGGAGCCACTCGCCTCTGAACACTCGGCTCTCTCGTCGCAGCCGTACCTGTTCGTCGACGCGACGAAGCCCGACGCCGGAGATGGAGTCCGCCTGCGGCAGCTCCCCTGTCCGACGCTCGGCATTGCTGCTCCCGGCGCGGAAGGCGGTCTGGCGCAAGCCTGCGACGTCGTATTGGCTTCGGAGGACGAAGCGGCGCCGCTGATCGCGAACATCGAGCGCAGCCCGATCGCCGCGGCAGTGCTAGTGCAGGTCCTGCGCCTCACCGAATCGCTGCCGATTCCCGATGCGATGACCGTCGAATCGCTGGCGTATTCCACCCTGCAAGCGGGTCCGGAGTTCCGTCGCTGGCTGGAAGCGAATCGCGCCGCCGCGCCAGCGCAGGCGATGGACGAAGGCCCGGCCGTGGTGCTGTCGCGCGAGGACGATGCGCTGGACCTCGAATTGAACCGGCCGTCGATCCGCAACGGCATGACGGTCGAGATGCGCGATGCGCTGGGCGAGGCGCTGCAACTGGTTCTCGCCGACGACTCGATCCGCCGCGTGCGCCTGAGCGGGCGCGGCAAGTGCTTCAGCACCGGCGGCGACCTGACCGAGTTCGGCACCGCGCCCGATCCGGCAACCGCGCATATCGTCCGCAGCCTCAGCGTGCCGGGCCGCCTGCTCGCGCAATGCGCGGACCGCGTCGAAGTGCGCGTTCACGGTGCCTGCATCGGTTCCGGCATCGAGTTCCCGGCCTTCGCCGGCCGTCTCGTCGCGGCGCCGGACGCCTACTTCCAGTTGCCGGAGCTGCGCTTCGGCCTGATTCCGGGCGCCGGCGGCTGCGTCGGCATTCCGCGCCGGATCGGCCGCCAGCGCACGGCCTGGCTCGCGCTGTCCGGCAAGCGGATCGATGCGCAGACGGCGCACGAATGGGGACTGGTGGACGAACTCGCCCCCTGACTCATCACATCGGACGAAGCCGCGACGGGAGCAAGCTTCCTATCGTGCGTGAGTCCGACTCACGAAGACTGAATTCCCATGCCCAACGACCATCGCCCCGCCGCCGAACGCATGAGCGTCGTGCAGGCCTTCACCGGCCTGTCCAGCGACGAGATCGAAATCCTGAGCAACGCCGACCGCTTCGCGCAGGCGGAGCTGTATCCGCTGGCGCAGCACATGGACGACGAGGAATGGTGGCCGGAGCACGTCTTTCCCAAGATCGGCGAGACCGGCTACTTCGGCATCACCGCGCCGGAGACCTACGGCGGCGCGGGCCTGGGCCTGATGCCGGCCGGCCTGGTCGTGCAGGCTTTCTCGCGCTGGAACCACGCCCTGGCGCTGGCCTGGGTGGCGCACGAAAACCTTTGCCTGCACAACATTCTGCGCAACGCCAACGAGGCGCAGAAGATGAAATACCTGCCCGGCCTGTGCAAGGGCACGCTGATCGGCGCGCTGGGCCTGACCGAGCCGGGGGCCGGCTCCGACGCGCTCGGCTCCATGCGCACCACCGCGCGGCGCGAGGGCGGCCACTACGTGCTGAACGGCCGCAAGATCTACATCACCAACGGCCCGGTCGCCGACGTGCTGCTGGTCTACGCCAAGACCGACAAGGACAAGGGCGCGCAGGGCATCTCGGCCTTCATCGTCGAGAAGGACTATCCCGGCTTCAAGGTGGCGCAGAAGCTGGTCAAGATGGGCTTTCGCGGCAGCCAGACGGCGGAGCTGGTGTTCGACGACTGCCGCGTGCCGGCGGAGAACCGGGTCGGCGAGGAGAACCGCGGCGTCAAGGTCGTGATGAGCGGCCTGGACCTGGAGCGCTCGATGATCTCGCCGATCTGCCTGGGCATCGCCGAGCGCGCATTCGCGCTCGCGCTCGACTACGCGCGCCAGCGCAAGCAGTTCGGCCGGCCGATCGCCGACTTCCAGATGATCCAGGGCAAGCTCGCCGACATGTACGTCTGGGTCGAGTCCATGCGCCTGTTCACCTACCAGGTGCTGCGCGCGGCGGCGACCATCGGCGAGGACGAGGGCGGGCGCGGCGAAATCCACAAGCTGACCGCGGCCGGCGTGATGTACGTGGCCGAAACCATGAACAAGGTGCTGAACGAGGCGGTGCAGATCCACGGCGGCAGCGGCTACATCTGGGAGTCCGAGATCAACCGCCTGTACCGCTCGATCAAGCTGCTGGAGATCGGCGCCGGCACCACCGAGGTGCGCAAGATCATCATCAGCGGCGAGCTGCTGCGCGGATGACGGACATCGCCGAGCAATTGTGGGCGGCGCCCACCGTCTACCGGCCGGACCTGTTCAAGGGCCAGGTGGCGCTGGTCTCCGGCGGCGGCAGCGGGATCGGGCGCGCCGTCGCGCTGCTGTTCGCCCGCCTGGGCGCGCAGGTCGCGATCTGCGGGCGCACCGTGGAAAAGCTGGAGCAGGTGGCGCGGTTCGCGCGGTCGAAGGGCGCGAGCGTGATGCCGGTGGCGGCCAACGTGCGGGAGCCGGAGCAGGTTGCGGCCTTGTTCCGGCGCGTCGAGGACGAGTGCGGGCGCCTGGACCATCTGGTCAACAACGCGGGCGGCCAGTTTCCGCAGCCGGCCATCGACATGGCACCCAAGGGCTGGGCCGCCGTCGTCAACAACAATCTCAACGGTACCTTCTACATGATGCAGCGCGCCGCGCAGCACTGGCGCGAGGCGAGGCGGCCCGGCTCGATCGTCAACGTGGTGGTCGTCACCGAGCGCGGCATGCCCGGCGTGGCGCACACGGTGGCGGCCCGCGCCGGCGTGATCGGACTGACCCGCACCGTGGCCGTGGAATGGGCGCCACTGGGCATCCGCGTGAACTGCGTGGCGCCCGGCCTGACCGCGACCGAAGGGCTGGAGGTGTATCCGCCGGAGGCGCAAAAGGAATTCCCGCTCGCCAACCCGATGAAGCGCCCCGGCACGCCGACGGAGATCGCGGAAGCCTGCGTCTATCTCAGCGCGCCCTCCGGCGGCTTCATCACCGGCGAGGTGCTGACGGTGGACGGTGGCGGCAAGCTGTGGGGCGAGTTGTGGACGGCGGGACGGCCGGAGTATTACCGAATTCCGGGCCCTTGACCCTGCCGGCACGGCGGGTTGCGCCGCTCGTCTATCCCCATGGATTGACCACTTTCACATCGAGGTCCGCGAAATGGCGGACGTTGCGCGTCGCCAGCGCCGCGCGGGCGCTCAGACCACCCGCGAGAACCGCGGCTTCTCGGCCGCCGGCGGCTCCGCGGCGTAGGCGTCGAACACCTTGGCGACGGCGCGCAGCAGCAGGCGCCCGGCGGGCTCGACCTCGATCCAGTCCGCATCGAGTCGCACCAGGCCGTCGACCGCCATGGCGCGCAGCTCGCGCATCTCGCGCGCGAAGTACTCGTCGAAGTGGATGCCGTAGCGGTCCTCCATCGCCGCCTTGGCGACGCGGCCGTGGCACATCAGCGCCTCGATGATGTCGCGGCGCAGGCGGTCGTCGCGCGTGAGCGTTACGCCGCGACTCACCGGCAGGCGGCCCTGGTCGATCAGCTGCTCGTACTCCGGCAGCGTCTTGACGTTCTGGCTGTAGCTGTCGCCGATGCGGCTGATGGCGCTGATGCCCAGGCCGACCAGGTCGGTGCCGCCGTGCGTGGAGTAGCCCTGGAAATTGCGTTGCAGCCCGCCTTCGCCGAGCGCCCGCGCCAGCTCGTCCTGCGGGCGCGCGAAGTGATCCATGCCGATGTAGACGTAGCCGGCCGCGGTCATGCGCTCCACCGTGAGCTTCATCAGGGCCAGGCGGGTGTCCGCGCTCGGCACGTCGGCGAGGCGGATCTGGCGCTGGCCGGGGAACAGGTGCGGAAGATGCGCATAGCTGTATGCGGCGACGCGGTCGGGCTGCGCGGCGAGCACCAGGTCGAGCGTGCGCCCGAACGACAGCGGCGTCTGCAGCGGCAGGCCGTAGATCAGGTCGACCGAGACGGAGTGAAAGCCGGCGCCGCGCGCGCTCTCGATCAGGTCGAGCGTGTCCTTGATGCCCTGCACGCGGTTGACCGCCTGCTGCACGCGCGGGTCGAAGTCCTGCACGCCGAAGCTGACGCGGTTGAAGCCCAGGCCGGCCAGGTCCTGCATGGTCTCCGGGCTGACGGTGCGCGGATCCACCTCGATCGAGTACTCGCGGCCCTCGGCGTCGCCCAGGCCGAAATTGCGGTCCAGCGCGTCGACGACGCGGGCGAGCCGGTCGGTGGTCAGGAAGGTCGGCGTGCCGCCGCCGAAGTGCAGTTGGCCGACGCCCGACGGGCGCCGGAACAGCTCGCCCTGCAGGGCGATCTCGCGCTCCAGGCGCGCGAGGTAGTCGTCCGCCATGGTCATGCTGCGCGTGATGACGCGGTTGCAGCCGCAGTAGAAGCAGGGGCTGGCGCAGAACGGGATGTGCACGTAGAGCGACAGCGGCTCCGCGCGGTTGTGCACGCCGATCGCCGCGGCGCGCAGCTCGGCCTCGCCGAAGCGGTCGTGGAACTGCGCGGCGGTGGGGTAGGAGGTGTAGCGCGGCGCCGGGCCGCCGTAGCGGCACACCAGGTCGGCGTTGAATTGCGGTTGGGCGGTCATGGCGGGGTCGTTCGTTCGGGAGCGGTATGGGTGTGCAGCGCGCGCAGGAATTCCGGCTCGGGGCGCAGCGGCTGGGACGTGCTGGCGACGAGGCGGCCCTCCGCGTCCAGCAGCGTCACGATGGTGGAATGGCTGATCTCGCCGTCGGGCAGGCGGCGGTACTGTACGCCGAGCGCGGCGGCGATGCGGCGCACGTCGGCGTCCGGGGTGCGGGCGAAGGTCCAGCGCGCCAGGTCGGCGCGGTGGCGCTGCGCCACCTCGCGCAGGCGGTCCGGGGTGTCGCGCTCGGGGTCGAGGCTGAGCATCAGCACGCGCAGCCGTGCCCGCGCCGGCGCGTCCAGCCCGCTTTCCATGCGCTGCATGGACGAGACGAGCATCGGGCAGACGTGCGGGCAACTGCCGTAGAACATGGCGACCAGCGTGGCGCGGCCGCTGTGCAGGTCCAGGCGGGCGGCGCGCCCGTCCTGGTCGGTCAGCGGCGCTTCGATCCGGTAGAGCGAATCGGTCGGCGTGGCGGCGGCGGCCGCCACGCCGGCGGCGAGGGCGAGCAGGAGCAGCGCGGCGGCGCGCAGCGGCGTCATGGCGCTCCGGGCGCCGGCCTGGCGCAGCGGAAGCCGAGGTGGCGCATGGTGCTGCGCGCTTGCAGGCTGCTGAGCAGCGCGATGCGCATCAGGACCGCATAGTTCTCCTTCTGCTCGAGGTCGAGCGCGCCGCTGCCGCAGAACTTCATGCGGTCCGGATCGCCGGACTCGCGGCTGTCGCCGCCGACCAGCAGGCTGCCGAAATCCTCCACCCATTCCCATATCAGGCCATGCAGGTCGTGCACGCCGCGCACGTCCGGCGCGCCGGCGGCGACGCGGCGCAGATCGTCGGTCGCCGGCCGCGAGTACCAGGACAGGATGCGCTGGCGCCAGGCCGGGTCGTCGCGCGCGTCGGTACTGCGCTCGTCCGCCGCGGCGGCCCATTCCCATTCGTGCCAGGTGGGCAGGCGCGCGCCTTGCGCCTCGCAGTAGGCGACGGCGGCGAACCAGCTCACCTGCGTGACGGGCTGCTGCGGGTCGGCCGTGCCGAGCGCGCCGGCCTCAGCCCAGTGCCGGAGATAGCCCTCGTCCGCGAACAGGCGGGCGATGCGGTCGCGGCGCCATTGCGGGTGCGCGCGCACGAAGGCCAGGAACTCGCCGTTGGTGACCGGCCGGCGCGCCAGCAGGAACGGCGCCACGGCGGCGGTGTCGTCCGGCGGCGCGGCCGGCAGCACGGAGCGGAAGCGGGCGCCCTCGACGCGGGCATAGTCCGCGGCGAACGCCTGACCGCACAGCACGCAGAGCGCACAGACGCACCACTGGAAAATATTCCGCGCACTGCGTGGCGAAACGCGCCGGCTCAATGCGCCGCCCCCTCCGGTCGCTTGGTGCTCGCCCGGACCTGCCGCACTTCCGCCGCGCCGATCGCCGGCCCGCTGTTGCCCCAGGCGTTGGCGACGAAGGTGAGGATGTTGGCGATCTCGTCGTCGGACAGCTGGCTCATCGGCGGCATCACCGAGTTGTAGGTCTTGCCGTTGACCGTCACCTTGCCGGTCAGGCCGTTGAGCACGACGCCGATCGCGCGCGTCTTGTCGGCCATCAGGTAGTCCGACTTGGCCAGCGGCGGGAACACGTCCGGCAGGCCCTCGCCGTTGTCCTGGTGGCAGACCGAGCAGGTGCCCTTGTACTTGGCGGCGCCGGCCTTGATCTGCTGCAACTGGGTCAGCGTGCCGGCCTCCTTGGCGGCGGCCGCTTCCTCCACCGGCGCGAGGCTCTCCGACTTCTCGCTGAGGTAGACCGAGTCGACCTCCTTGCCGGAGTAGATCGCCTTATTTTCCGGTCCGTCCACCTTGAGGATCGCCAGCGCGCCCTTGTTGAAGGCGCGGAAGATCGAGTGGTCGACCAGCACGTAGCTGCCGGGGACCTCCAGCCGGAAGTCGGTAATGGCGGCGCCGCCGGCCGGGATCAGGGTGGTTTGCACGTTTTCCTGATAGCGCGTGCCGCCCTCGTACTGCACCTTGTCGAAGATCTCGCCGATGACGTGGAACGACGACACCAGGTTGGGGCCGCCGTTGCCGACGTACAGGCGCACGGTTTCGCCGACGTTGGCCTTCATCGCCCTGTCGCCGACCAGCGCGCCTTCCGAGCCGTTGAACAGCACGTAGGTCGGGTTCTCGTCGATCGCCTTCTGCATGTCGAAGGGCTGGTAGCCACGCTCGCGGTACTTGCCGACGGTGTAGAAGTCGCCCTGCACCACGTAGTACTCGCGGTCGACCGGGCGCATGCCTTCCGGCGGCTCGACCAGGATCAGTCCGTACATGCCGTTGGCCACGTGCATGCCGACCGGCGCCGTCGCGCAGTGGTAGATGTAGAGGCCCTGGTTGAGCGCCTTGAAGGTGAATCGCGACGCGTGGCCGGGCGCGGTGAAGCTGGATGCCGCGCCGCCGCCCGGCCCGGTGACGCCGTGCAGGTCGATGTTGTGCGGCATCTTCGACGAGGGGTGGTTCTTCAGGTGGAACTCCACCGTGTCGCCCTGGCGCACGCGGATGAAGCTGCCGGGCACCGTGCCGCCGAAGGTCCAGAAGGTGTAGCGCACGCCTTCCGAGATCTCCTGCTCGACCTCGCGCACTTCCAGGTCGACGATGACCTTGGCCGGGTAGTTGCGACCGGTCGGCGGCGGGACATGGGGCGGGCTGGTGAGCACCGCCTTGATCGGCTCGCCCTGCGGCGCGCCGAAGTCGCCCTTGGCCGAGCCGCCCGTGTCGTCGGGCTGCAAGTACTGCTGCTTGGGCAGGGCGTCGCAGGCCGCGGTCAGAGCCAGCAGCGTGAGACCGACGAAGATTCTTGAGGTTTTTGCGGCGTCGATCATGGAGTGTCTCGCGATGGAGCGGGCACGGCGGCAAGCGCCAATGTCCCGCGCCGCGCGCCGCGCCGCCTTGACCTGGATCAACGGTGCGGCTGGCGCGGAACGCGGCGTCCGCACGCCGTGCGCAGATCGTGCGGCGGGAGCGCAACGGAGTCAAACTGACAACACGGACGGCCGACGGTTGGCGACGGCATGTTGCAGGAACTGCTGACGGAGCAGGATCGCTATTACGACGGCGTGCTGCTCGACAAGTACGCCAAGGGCGACGAGCGCACGGTGGACGACGTGCTGCGACGCGTAGCCCGCGGCCTGGCGCAGGTCGAGAAGGAGGAGGCGCGCGCGCACTGGGAGGCGCGCTTCCACGCCGCGATGTGCGCGGGCTTCTATCCCGCCGGCCGCATCATGAGCGCCGCCGGCACCGGCATCCGCGCCACGCTCATCAACTGCTTCGTGCAGCCGGTCGGCGACTCCATCGCCGAGCCCGCCGAGGGCAAGCCCGGCATCTACATCGCGCTGCTGCAGGCGGCCGAGACCATGCGCCGGGGCGGTGGCGTCGGCTACGACTTTTCCTCGATCCGCCCGCGCGGTGCGCGCGTCCAGGGCACGCAGAGCCGGGCCAGCGGGCCGATCTCGTACATGCGCGTGTTCGACCGCTCCTGCGAGACGGTGGAATCCGCCGGCGCGCGCCGGGGGGCGCAGATGGGCATCCTGCGGGTGGACCACCCGGACATCGAGGAATTCGTCGGCGCCAAGGACATCCGCGGAGCGGCGCGGCGCCTGCGCGACGCCGGCTTTTCCGGCCGCGAGCTGGAGGCGCTGCTGCAAGGTCTGCGCACGCTGTCGAACTTCAACATCAGCGTCGCCGTCACCGACGAGTTCATGCGCCTGAAGGCGGCCGGTGGCGAGCTGGAGCTGGTGCACCGCGCCGAGCCCGACCCCGGCGAGCATCCGCAGGCGTACCGCCGCGGCGACGGCCTGTGGGTCTACCGGCGCGTCAGGGCCGCCGCGCTGTGGGACGCGATCATGCGCACCACCTACGAGACCGCCGATCCGGGCGTGGTGTTCATCGACCGCATCGACGCCGAGAACAACCTGGCGTACTGCGAGCGCATCGAGGCGACCAATCCCTGCGGCGAGCAGCCGCTGCCGGATTACGGCTGCTGCTGCCTGGGCTCGCTCGACCTGGCGCGCTTCGTCGTCAACCCGTTCGGCGAGGCGGCGCACCTGGACCACCCGGCGCTGCGGCGCACCGCGCGCGTCGCCGTGCGCATGCTCGACAACGTGCTCGACCTGACGCACTGGCCGCTGCCGGAGCAGGGCCGCGAGGCCGCGGCCAAGCGCCGCATCGGCCTGGGCTTCACCGGCCTTGGCACGGCGCTGATGATGCTGCGTCTGCGCTACGCCGCGGACGCCGCCGTCGCCGTGGCCGCCGAGGCGGCGCGCGCGCTGCGCGACGAGGCGTACCGCGCCTCGGTGGAGCTGGCGCGGGAGCGCGGCGCGTTTCCCCTGTTCGACGCCGAGCCGTACCTGAAACGTCCGTTCGTGCAGCGGCTGCCGCCGGAGCTGCGCGAGGACATCCGCCGCCACGGCCTGCGCAACAGCCACCTGTTGTCGATCGCGCCGACCGGGACCATCTCCCTGGCCTTCGGCCGCAACGTCACCGGCGGCGTGGAGCCGGCGTTCGCCTGGGAATACACCCGGCGCACGCGGCGCGCCGGCGGCGAGACCGTCGAGTATCCGATCCAGGATTACGGCTACCGCCGCTACCTGGAAATGGGCGGCGCGCCGGACCGGCTGCCGGACTACTTCGTCAACGCGCAGACGCTGACGCCGCTGGACCACCTCAGGATGCAGGCGGCGGTGCAGCCGTTCGTGGACTCGTCGATCTCCAAGACCGTTAACGTGCCGCTGGAATGCGGGTTCGACGAGTTCAAGCAGCTTTACGACCGCGCCTACGAATGGGGCTGCAAGGGCTGCACCACGTACCGGCGCAACGACGTCACCGGCGCGGTGCTGGTGGCCGCGGCGCCGGCCGCCGAGGCGCGCCACCCGACGCTGGCGCTGGCCGCCGCCGACCGCCGCCTCAAGCTGGAAAAGCTGCCGGCGCCGCCGCTCGCCTCGCTCAAGTGGCCGGGGCGGCCGGAGTTCGCGGACGGCAACCCGGCCTGGACCTACATGGTCGACGCCGGCCCCGGCTGCCGCTTCGCGGTCTTCGTCGGCCATACCGAAGCGGGTTCCGCCGCCGGGGAGGGCGAAAGCTATCCGTTCGAGGTGTGGGTCAACGGCGCCGAGCAGCCGCGCGGCCTGGGCGCGACCGCCAAGCTGCTGTCGATGGACATGCGCTCCAGGGACCGCGCCTGGCTCAAGCTCAAGCTGGAGGCGCTGGTGCGCACGCGCGGCAACCCGATCGCGGTGGCGATGCCGCCCGCGGGCGAGCCGCTGGTCATGGCCAGTCCCACCGCCGCGCTGGCGCGCCTGGTGCTGCACCGCTGCCGGCAACTCGGCGCCTTCGGCCACAGCGGCCCGACGCCGGTGGTGGACGCGCTGCTGGCGGTGGAGGAGCCGAGGACCGGCAGCGAGGGGACGATGTCCTGGACGGTCGACGTGCGCAACCCCAACACCGGCGACGACTGCGCGCTGGTGCTGAAGGAGCTGCTGATGCCCGACGGCCAGCGCCGCCCGTACGCGGTGGGACTGTACGGCGACTACCCGCGCGATCTCGACGGCCTGTGCCGGCTGCTGTCGCCGGACATGCGCGTGGTCGACCCCGCCTGGATCGGCGCCAAGCTGCGCAAGCTCGACTCCTACCCGGAGACCGGCGGCAGCTTCCTGGCGCGCGTTCCGGGCCGGGACAAGTCGCGGCTCTACCCGTCGACGGTGGCCTACCTCGCGGCGCTGATGCTGCACCGCTACCGCATGCTCGGCATCCTCGACGCCGAGGGGCGCGCGCTCCATCCGCTCGGCATGCTGGAGGCGCCGGCCGAGCCCGGCGCGCGCAGCCCGGCGGTGCCGGGCAGCCCCTGCCCGGAATGCGGCGCGCACGCTGTCATCAGGCGCGAGGGCTGCCAGACCTGTACGAGTTGCGGATGGCTGGGGAATTGCTCGTGACGGGCCCCGCCGCCGCGTGCGGGCCGGGCGCCGGGTCGCGCGTGCCCGCGGCGGCGCGGGCGAGCCACGCTTCGAGATCGGCGGGCGGCAGCGCCGGCGTGAAGTAAAAGCCCTGCTGGTGGCGGCAGCCCATCTCGGCGAGGCGTTGCGACTGCGCGCGCGTCTCGACGCCCTGCGCGATCGGCGACCAGCCCCGCTGCCCGGCCAGCCGGACGATGGCCGCCACGGCGCGCTCGGCGCGCCGGGATTCGCCGATCTGCGCGACCAGGGCGCGCGCGATCTTGATGCGGGCGATCGGCAGCCCGTGCAGGCGCGGCTGCGGCGAGTGGCCCATCACGAAGTCGTCGAGGCACACGGCGGCGCCGGCCGCGTGCAGGCGCTGCGCGGCGTGCTCGGCCTGGTCGGGGTTTTCGAGCATCGCGCTTTCCGCGATGTCCACTTCCAGCGCGTCCGGCGGCAGGCCGGCGCGGTCGAGCATTTCCAGCAGGCGCGCGGCGAAGCCCTCGCGCAGCTCGTAGGCCGACACGTTGTAGACGAGCCTGAGCGCGTGCCCCGCCCGCCGCAGGCCGGCGACGGTGGCGCAGGCCTTGCGCAGCGCCTCCTCCGCGATCGCGACAAAGCGGCCGGAGTCCTCGGCGACCGCCAGGAAGTCGCCGGGCAGCAGCAGCCCGCGCCGCGGGTGCTGCCAGCGCAGCAGCGCCTCCACCGCCACGGCGCGGCCGTCGGACACGTCCACCACCGGCAGATAGTGCGGGACGAACTCGTCCATCCCGATGCCGCGGTGGATGTCGGCGGCCAGCTCCAGCGCGCTGCGCAGGCGCTGCGCCGCGCTGCCTTCCGCGACATGCAGCGCCTGGCCTTCGGACGTGCGGCGGGCCAGGTGCAGGGCGCCGTCGGCGGCGGCGATCAGCGCGTCGGCGTCGTCCAGGCCGGGGTCCGGCAGCGCGGCGCCGATCGACACGGCCATGCCCAGCTCCTGCCCTTCCACGGCGAGCGGGGCGTTCATGCCGTCCAGCAGCCGGCGCGCCAGGGCGTGCAGCTCCGCGCGCGCCTGCGGCGCCGCCGGCAGCCGCAGCAGGCAGGCGAAGACCGCGCCGCCGTGGCGGCTCACCAGGTGCGGCGGGCGCAGGTGCTCCTGCAGGCGGTTCGCCGCGGCATGCAGGTAGCGGTCGCCGAACAGGTGGCCGAACGAGGCGTTGATGGTGCGGAAGCGGTCGAGCCCGACCATCAGCACCGCCGGCGACCGGCCGCCGTCGCCATCGCGCAGCGCCGCCGCCACCGCCCGCTCGAACGCGGCGCGGTTCGGCAGTGCGGTGGCGGCGTCGTAGTACGCCAGGTAGTTGAGGTGGCGCGTCGAGTCGCGCAGGGCGTGGATCGCGGCGGCCATTTCGCCGAACTCGTCGCCGTGCACCTCGGGCGGCAGGATGCGGCCCTCGCCGGATTTCAGCTCGCGCAGCGCGGTGGCGGTCTGGCGCAGCGGCGCGATCACCGAGTGCAGCACCCAGACCGACGCGAGCAGCGCGGCGGCCGCGGTGAGCACCAGTGCCAGGCTGCGCCGCGCCGCGTCCTCCCAGTGCAGCAGGCGCTCGTTCAGCGCCGCGCGGCCGGCGCTCGCGCCCGCGATTCGCTCGCGCTGCGCACGCTCGACCGCGCCGTGCACGGCGGCCGTGAGCGCCGCCAGCGAGCGCCAGACGGCCTGCGCGGACCGTTCCGCGGCGTCGCGTTCGTCGAGCAAGCGGGTGAGTCGCCGGTCGAGCGCCCGCGCGGCATCATCCCCGCCGTCGGCGGCGGGCACGGCCGCGTCGGCGACCGCAGCCGCCGGAGCGCGCGGCCCCGCGCTGGGGGGTGGGCGGGCCGAGGGCCGGGCGGCGCCGGGCGGTGCCGGGCGCAGCTCCCGTTGCGTCTGGCGCAACGCCGTCTGCGCCTGCTGCGCCATGCGCCGGTGGCCGGCCAGGGATAGCAGGCCGGCATCGATCTCGGCCAGCGCGGCGCGCGCCTGCGCCGCCGGCTCGCGGCCGGCGGCCGTATCCAGCGAGATCAGCAGTTGCCGCGCCAGCTCGTCGAGCTTGCCACGCAGTTCGGGGGCGGGAAGGCCGCTCGCCGACGGCGCCGAGGCCATCGCGGCCGCCAGTACGTCCCGGTACAGGTCGAGCGTCTCGCCGGCGGCGCGCGGAAATTCGTCCGCCGCCGGCGGATCGGCGGGGGCGCCGGCGGGGACGGGGCCGGCCAGCAACTGCCACGCCTGGATCGAGGCGCCCAGCAGCAGGGCGGCCGCGAGCGCCGACAGCGCGATCAGCCGGGAGCGGACATTTATGGTTCGTATCACGGTTGCGGCTGGCTATTGCGGCTGGGCTGCCGCTGCTGGGCGTGCCGGCGGTCCGTCGGGCGGCGGGGGTGGCGCACCTCTCCACGGCGCGCCCGGTCGGCGCGGATTGTACGAAATCCGCGCGCGCCTCAGGCGCGCAGGATTTCCCAGCCCCGCGCACGCGCCGCGCGTGCCAGGGCGCGGTCGGGATGGACCGCGACCGCGTGCGCGGCGGCCGCCAGCAGGGGAAGGTCGTGCGCCGAGTCGGCATAGGCGCTCATGCGCCCCAGCGGCAGGCCGGCGCGGCGGCCGTAGGCGCACAGCAGGGCGAGCTTGTCGGCGCCGAACGGATGTTGCCGCGGCGGGGCGAAGGCGTAGCGGCCGTCCTCGGCGGCGCAATCCGTGGCGATGCAATGCGCGACGCCGAGCATGCGGCACAGCGGCCGCGCCAGGAAGCGGGCGGAGCCGGTGAGCAGGACCACGGCATCGCCCGCCGACGCGTGGCTGCGCAGCCGCGCCAGCACGGCCGGCCGCAGCAGCCGCAGCAGGCGGCGCTCCACGTATGCCGCGGCGCGGCGCTCGACGTCGTCGACCGCCAGGCCGGCCAGGTAGCCCTTGTTCTTTTTCCACACATGGCGGCCGTATGCGGGCGCCCAGCGCGCGGCGAAGCACAGCGCGCGCAGGGCCTGCCGCGGGCCGACGACGCCGGCGGCGGCCAGATGCAGCGCGAAACGCAGCTCGGCGCTGGGAGCGGGGACGAGGGTGCCGTCGAGATCGAATACCGCGAGGCCCGCGCCTGCGCGCATCAAGGCCTCGCTTTGGGCGGACGCCGGTGGAGCAGCCTGCCGTCCGCCAGCCCGAACTCCAGCAGCACCGGCAGGCCGCGCGCCAGGCACATCGCCACCGCGCCGTAGACCAGCGCCGCGCCGACCCATTGCAGGCCGGGTTGCCAGCGCGCCCAGAACTCCGGGTGCAGATCCGGCCACGGCTGCCACAGGAACAGCCAGCCGAACGCGCCCGCCTTGACCACGCCGTAGGCCCCGCGCATCAAGCGGCCGGCCACCAGGAACCGCCCGACGCGCGTCTTGGTGAGGCTGAACGGGCTGGCGCCCTGCGAGGCGCCGACGCTGCGCACGGCGTCGACCAGGATGCCGCGCGTCAGGAACACCAATGCCACCCAGACCGGGATCAGGTCGAGGTCCGCCAGCACCAGCCACAGGACGTTCTCGACGATGCGGTCCGCGGCGATGTCGTAGATCGAGCCGAACAGGGATTCCTCGTGCCGCGCGCGGGCGATCCAGCCATCCACGCCGTCGAGGGCGAAGATCAGCAGCAGCAGGGGGGCATTGGCCAGCTGCCACTGCGGCGGCGCTTCGTAGGCCAGCCACACCAGCACGAACAGCAGCGTCAGGCGCAGGGTCGTCACCAGATTGGCCACGGGCGGCTCCTTTCCTTGGACGGACCCACAGATTAGACGGGGAACCGGGTATTTTGCGCGCCGCAGGGCGGCGCGGCGGGGGAACCGCATTCACCTTTAGATGAAGGACGATGCGGATATCAACACCTAGACTGCTTCTCTCATATGGCGTTCAAACAACAAGCCGCTAATCAAATACTAGGGAGCTGCATCCGGACGTTGCGCAAGGAGCGCGGCCTCACTCTGGAGGCGTTCGCCACCCGCGCCAAGATCAGCTACCAGTACCTGTCCGGGGTCGAGACCGGCAAGGAGAACTTTTCCATCGGCGTCCTCGACGCGGTGGCCGCTGCGCTCGGCCTGCCCCTGAACGCGCTGATCCTGACTGCGTACGAGCTTCAGGACGGGGCGCTGGAGTCGTCGCAACTCGAGGCGGAGGGTTTCCGCGGCGACGTGCCGATGCCGGTGGGTTTGCGCCCGGAGCACTTTGCCGGCGCGCTTGCGGACGCCGTGCGCACGGTGCGCCGCATCGGCCGCAACTTCAACAACCACGTGCGCCGGCCCCTGCACGACTTCCTGCGCGACCACGGCTGCACCGAGCTGGTGGCGCACAGCCTGGGCATCGCCCTGTCGCAGCACTCTGTGTACAAGCTGCGCGCCGCCGACGGTTCCGGCGTGCTGGTGAGCAATGGCCGCGGCCGCCGCGGGCGCACGCTCGAGTTGCGGGCGTGCCGCGGTGCGGACATCGGCGCCGCCCGCGGCAGCGGCGCGACCGGCTGGTACGCGTTGGCACTGTTCGACTGCAACCAATGCGACGACATGCGCGTGACCCGCCTCATGGTGGCGCATCTGCACGGCGCCGGCACCCCCGCCGCGGACTGGCTGAGAACGGACACGTCGGCCGAGGCGCGGCGCGCGAACGGCCACTGCATGCCGACGGCCAGCGGGGTCGCCAAGCTGCTCGAAGGATCGATTTATTGCGAATCGGCGGACGAGGCGAAGCCGGGTTGCGATTCCGCCGAAATTGCCGGGAAGGTTGGTTGGGGCGACAGCACTTGACGAATTTGCCGGGAGCAAATTCGCATGCGGCGATAAAGGTTGGTCGGGGTGACAGGACTTGAACCTGCCACCTCTTGCTCCCGAAGCAAGCGCTCTACCAAGCTGAGCTACACCCCGCCGTCTTAATGCGCGCGCTCGACTGCGAAGCGGGCCAGACCGATCAGTGCGTGCTTGTGCGGCGAGTCGGGAACTTCGCCCAGCGCGCTGATCGCGTCTTGCGCATAGCGTTTTGCGAGCGCGGCACTATACGCGATGGCCCCCGTGGATTCAACGGCCGCGAGCACTTCCCGCATCCGATCCGCGCGGCCGGCGCGGATCGCGTCCTGGATCAGGGCGGTTTGCGCGGCGTTGCCGTGCTTCATGGCGTGGATCAGGGGCAGGGTGGGCTTGCCCTCGGCCAGATCGGTGCCCAGGCTCTTGCCGCTGACCTCGGGCGCGGCGGTGTAGTCGAGCAGGTCGTCCACGATCTGGAACGCCATGCCCAGCGCGTAGCCGTAGCGGGCGATGCGCGCCTGCCGCGGCTCGTCGGCGTCGGCGGCGATCGCGCCGAGTTGCGCGGCGGCCTGGAACAGGCGCGCGGTCTTCAGTTCGATCACGCGCAGGTAGCGCTCCTCGCCGACCTCCGGGTCGCCGATGTGCATGAGTTGCAGCACCTCGCCCTGGGCGATGGCGTTGGTGCAGTCCGCCAGCACGCGCATCACCGACATGCGGCCCGCGTCGACCATCATTTGAAAGGCGCGCGAATACAGGAAGTCGCCGGACAATACCGTCCCCGGGTTGCCGAAGACGTGGTTGGCCGTCGCCAGCCCGCGGCGGCGGTCGGCGCCGTCCACCACGTCGTCGTGCAGCAGCGTGGCGGTGTGGATGAACTCCACGACCGCGGCCAGCAGCGCCGGCTCGGCGGTGGCGCAGCCCAGCGCGCGTCCGGTCAGCAGGACCACCGCGGGGCGCATGCGCTTGCCGCCGGCCGCGATGATGTGCTCGCCGATCCGGTTGATGAGGACGACTTCCGAGGACAGGCGCTGGCGGATCACCGCGTCCACCTGCGCCATGTCGGAGGCGATGGGCGCGAGAAGGGATTTGAGGTCGGTTCGAGGGGGCGCAAGCATGGCGGGCGCATGCTAGGGGCTAGGTGTTTGCCCGTCAACGAAAATACGTTGACCGCGACCGGGCAAGTCCTTAGAATGCGCGGCCTTTCGACGACCCGTGTCGGACCGTATTTTGGAGTCCTTTCCGATGTATGCCGTGATCCAGACCGGTGGCAAGCAGTACAAAGTGGCCGCCGGCGACAAGCTCAAAGTGGAAACCCTGGTGGCCGAGGTCGGCGCCACGGTGTCCTTCGACGAAGTCCTGATGGTCGCCAACGGCGACAGCCAGAAGATCGGTACGCCCAAGGTGTCCGGTGCCAAGGTGATGGCGGAAGTGCTCAAGCACGGCCGCGGCGACAAGATCCGCATCATCAAGCACCGCCGCCGCAAGCACTACCACAAGGAACAGGGCCACCGCCAGAACTACACCGAGGTCCAGATCAAGGAGATCGTGGGCTAAGCCCGCGGTCTGTTTAGAGGTCGAGAGCAATGGCACACAAAAAAGCAGGCGGCAGCTCCCGCAACGGCCGCGACTCCCACTCCAAGCGCCTGGGCATCAAGCGCTTCGGCGGCGAGGACGTGATCTCCGGCAACATCATCGTGCGTCAGCGCGGCAGCGAGTTCCGCCCGGGCGTGAACGCGCAGATGGGCAAGGACTACACGATCTTCGCCGTCGCCGACGGCAAGGTCGAGTTCAAGCCCAAGAACGGCCGAACGGTCGTCAATATCGTCGCGGGCTGATGCCGACGAAACAGAAAAGGCCCTGCGGGGCCTTTTTTGTTGTTAGGGCCATCCATGGCCCTAAGCCTTCGGCCTCGCTGCGCTCGCGACAATACATTCCCGACGCATTGTTTAAGCCGCAACTTCCATGAAATTCGTTGACGAGGCCACCATCCGCGTCGAAGCCGGCAACGGCGGGCGCGGCCATGTGAGCTTCCGCCGCGAGAAGTACGTGCCGTTCGGCGGCCCGGACGGCGGCGACGGCGGCGACGGCGGCAGTATCTGGGCGGTGGCCGATCCGAACCTCAACACGCTGGCGGATTTCCGTTTCAACCGCGCCTTTCGCGCGCAGCACGGCGAGCAGGGCGCGCGGCGCAACATGCACGGCGGCAAGGGCGCGGACCTGGAAATCCAGATGCCGCTCGGCACCCGCATCTTCGATGCCGGCACCGAAGAGATGATGGGCGAACTGACGCGCAAGACCGAGCGCCTGCTGGTCGCCAAGGGCGGCTGGCACGGACTGGGCAATGCGCGTTTCAAGTCGAGCACGAACCGCGCCCCGCGCCAGTTCACGCCCGGCACGCCCGGCGAGCAGCGCGAGCTGCGCCTCGAACTGTCCCTGATGGCGGACGTCGGCCTGCTCGGCATGCCGAACGCCGGCAAGTCCACGCTGCTGTCGGCAGTGTCGGCGGCGCGTCCGAAGATCGCCGATTACCCCTTCACGACCTTGTATCCGCAGCCCGGCGTGGTTTCCGTCGGGCCGCTCAAGAGCTTCGTGATGGTGGACATCCCCGGCCTGATCGAGGGCGCCGCAGAGGGGGCGGGGCTGGGCATCCGCTTCCTCAAGCATTTGCAGCGCACGCGCCTCTTGCTGCACCTGGTGGACGTGCTGCCGCCGGAGAACGCGGACATCGCCGGCAACGTGCGCAAGATCAACAAGGAGCTGGCGAACTTCAGCGAGGAACTGGCCGGGCGCGAGCAGTGGCTGGTGTTCAACAAGATCGACCTGCTCGGCGACCAGGACGCGGAAGCCTTCTGCAAGAAGACGATCCGCAAGCTGCGCTGGAAGGGGCGCTGGTTCGCGATTTCGGCGGCAACGCACCGCGGTACCGATGAGCTGTGCCAGGCCGTGCAGCAATGGATGGACGAGCATGCGCCGGCGCCGGAGCCGGCGCCGGAGCCCACGGATGCCGCGCCAGAAGCTTAAGAGCCTCAAGCGCTGGGTCATCAAGGTCGGCAGTTCGCTGGTCACCGCCAAGGGGCAGGGGCTGGACCGCGCCGCCATCGGCGACTGGGTGGCGCAGATCGCCGCGCTGCGCCGCGACGGCCACGAGATCGTGCTGGTGTCTTCCGGCGCGGTGGCGGAAGGCATGGCGCGCCTGGGCCTGAAGAAGCGGCCGGCGGCGCTGCACGAATTGCAGGCCACCGCCGCCGTCGGCCAGATGGGCCTGGTCCAGGCCTGGGAGTCGGCGTTCCAGGCGCACGGCCTGCGCACCGCGCAGGTCCTGTTCACGCACGAGGACATCTCCGACCGCGGCCGCTACCTCAACGCGCGCGGCACCCTGAAGACGCTGGTGCAGTTCGGGGTAGTGCCGGTCATCAACGAGAACGACACCGTCGCCACCGAGGAAATCCGCCTGGGCGACAACGACACGCTGGCGGCGCTGGCCGTGAACCTGGTCGAGGCCGACCTGCTCGTGATCCTGACCGACCAGGACGGTCTTTACGACTCCGATCCGCGGCAGAACCCGCAGGCGCGCCTGCTGCACGAGGCCAATCTCAGCGAGCCGGCGCTGGAGGCGATGGCCAGCCCCGGCAAGGGCGAGCTGGGCCGCGGCGGCATGCGCACCAAGCTGATCGCCGCCAAGTGGGCCGCGCGCTCCGGCGCCGCCACGGTCATCGCCCATGGCCGGGTCGGCGAGGTTCTGCAAAAGATCGCGGCGGGCGAGGTCGTCGGCACCTTGCTCAATCCCGCGCAGGACGTCATGGCCGCGCGCAAGCGCTGGATCGCCGGCCAGCACCAGTTGCGCGGGCGCCTGCACCTGGACGCCGGCGCCGCCAAGGTGCTGCGCGAGCAGGGCAAGAGCCTGTTGCCGGTGGGCGTGAAGAAGGTCGAGGGCGAGTTCGCGCGCGGCGACCTCGTCGCCTGCATGGACCCCGACGGCCGCGAAGTGGCCCGCGGCCTGACCAACTACGATGCGGCCGAGGCGGCCAGGATCCTGGGCGTTTCCAGCAGGGAGCTGGCGTCGCGGCTCGGCTATCCGGGCGAACCGGAGCTGATCCACCGCGACAACCTGGTGGTGACCGGCTGAATGAGCCGGCAACAAAAAAGCGGGCCGAAGCCCGCTTTTTTCATGCCTGCGTCGCGATCAGGCCAGGGCCTTGATGCGCTCCGCCAGACGCGCCTTGTGGCGCGCAGCCTTGTTCTTGTGGATCACGCCCTTGGTGGAGTAGCGGTCGAGGACCGGAACCATGTCCTTGTAGGCGGCCTCGGCCTTGTCCTTGTCCTTGGCTTCGATGGCCTTGACCACGTTCTTGATGAGGGTGCGGAACATCGAGCGCTGGGCCACGTTGCGCGCGCGGCGCTTGATGGCCTGACGGGCGCGCTTTTTGGCGGAAGCGATATTGGCCAAGGGAAACTCCTGGAAACTCAAGCGGAAATCGAAGGGCGCGTAGTATTCTGATGGGGCTGCCGTTTGTCAACCGATCGGCCCATCCGGGGCGCGTCGCCCCGGCGGAAGCCGGGGCCCAGGGGGGCCTGAAGCGGCGCCACCCGAATAACCACCGAACAACCGATGTCTTCCAGCCTCCTGAAATCCACCGGCGTCGTCGGCGCCATGACGCTCATCTCGCGCGTGCTCGGCTTTCTGCGCGAAGTGCTCCAGGCCGTCCTGTTCGGCGCCGGCGGCGCCGTGGACGCCTTCCTGGTCGCCTACAAGATCCCCAACTTCATGCGCCGGCTGTTCGCGGAGGGCGCGTTCTCGCAGGCGTTCGTGCCGGTGCTGTCGGAGACCAAAAGCACGCGCTCGCCGGCCGAGGTCAAGGAACTGGTGGACGTGGTCGCCGGCACGCTGGGCGGGGTGCTGGCCGGGCTGACGCTGATCGGCATCGCCATTGCGCCGCTCATCATGTGGGCGTTCGCGCCGGGCTTTCACGCCGTGCCGGGCAAGTTCGACACGGCGGTCGAGTTGCTGCGCTGGACCTTTCCCTTCCTGCTGTTCATCTCGCTGACCGCCTTCGCTTCTGGCGTGCTCAACAGCCACGGCCAGTTCGCGGTACCGGCGTTCACGCCGGTGATCCTGAACCTGTGCCTGATCGCGGCCATGGCGTTCGCGCCCTCGGTGCACGCGCTGGCGGTCGCGGTGCTGGTCGGCGGTCTGCTGCAGCTGGCGTTTCAACTGCCATCGCTGGCACGCCTGGGCCTGCTGCCGCGGCCGCGCTGGGGCTGGGCCGACCCCCAGGTGCGCCGCATCATCGGCCTGATGGTGCCGATCATCTTCAGCTCTTCGGTGGCTCAGATCAGCCTGCTGCTCGACACGATTCTCGCCTCGTTCCTGGCCGACGGCTCGGTGAGCTGGCTGTGGTACGCCGATCGCCTGATGGAACTGCCGCTGGGCACGTTCACCATCGCGGTCGCCACGGTGATCCTGCCGGCCCTGTCGGCCCAGCACGCGGCAAAGTCGCCGGAGAAGTTCAGCGCGACCCTGGACTGGGGCCTGCGCGCGATCCTGGCGATCGGCCTGCCGGCCTGCGTCGGCCTGTTCCTGCTCGCCGGGCCCATGCTCAGCGCGCTGTTCCAGTACAACGCCTTCGACGCGCACGACGTGCGCATGACCGCCTGGCCGCTGATGGCCTACGCGCTGGGCTTTCTCGGGTTCTCGTTCGTGAAGGTGCTGGTGCCCGGCTACTACGCGCGCATGGAAACGAAGGCGCCGGTGCGCTACGGCATCATCGCCCTGCTGTCCGGCATGGGCCTGTCGCTGGCCTTCGTCGGCTCGATGCTGTGGCTGGGCTTCGAGGCGCCGCACGCGGGACTGGCGCTGGCGACGGCCGGCAGCGCCTGGATCAACTCCGGCCTGCTCTACTTCGGCCTGCGCCGCGAGGGCATTTACCGGCCCGCGCCGGGCTGGGGGGCGTACCTGGGGCGCCTGCTGCTCGCCAACGCCGTCATGGCGGCGGTGATACTGGGGATGGCCGGCGCGCTGGACACCTGGACCGCCGCACCCGGCAGCGAGCGCATCGCCCGCCTGGCGGCGGCGATCGCCGCGGCGGTGTCGGCCTATTTCGCAACGCTGTTCGCCAGCGGCCTGCGCCTGCGGCATTTCCGACACTGAGTTATCGATTCGGCGGGCACGGTTTCGAATTGACTGGGAACCAAGGTATCGCAATGCTGAAGGCTGACCGGCGGCTGGCTGTGTTGCGGCCCGCCGAATCAATAACCATGGTTATCATTGATTTTATTGAAGCGGCGGCAAGCGAACGCCCCCGAGGACAGATGGGTGGAACAGGGGCATGATGCGACGTAATCAACAAATCCGGTCGCCGCTTCAATAAAATTCCTCTCCATTCATGGAACTCATTCGCGGCCTGCATAACCTGCGCGAGCGGCATCGCGGCTGCGTGCTTTCCATTGGCAATTTCGACGGCTTCCATCGCGGCCACCAGGCTTTGATCGCGCGGCTCCAGGAGCACGCCGCGCGCGCCGGGCTGCCGCCGGCGGTGCTGACCTTCGAGCCGACGCCGCGCGAGTACTTCGGCCGGCAGGGGCGCGAGGGGCGCGTCGCCACCTTTCGCGACAAGCTCAAGGCCCTGAGCCGCGCCGGCGTCGCCCGCGTGCTGTGCGTGCGCTTCGACCGGCGCTTCGCGGCGATGCCGGCCGAGTGTTTTGTCGAGGACCTGCTGGTCGCGCGCCTGGGCGCGAAGGCGGTGGTGGTCGGCGACGACTTCCGCTTCGGCGCCGGGCGCGGTGGCGACATCGGCCTGCTGCGGCGCATGGGCGAGCGCGCCGGCTTCGTCGCCGAGTCGCTGGGGACGGTCGAGGAGGACGGCGTGCGGTGCAGCTCGTCGGCGCTGCGCGAGCGGCTGGCGGTGCCCGATCTGGACGCCGCGGCGCGGATGCTGGGCCGTCCGTACGCGCTGAGCGGGCGCGTGCGCCCCGGCCTGCGGCTGGGTCGCAAGCTCGGCTTTCCGACCGCCAACGTCGCGCTGCGCCGCAAGCCGGCGCTGCGCCTGGGCGTTTATGCTGTGCGCGCGCGGGTGGCCGGCGGCCCGCCGCGTCCCGGCGTCGCCAACCTTGGCGTGCGGCCGACGCTGGGCATGAGTCGCTGCCTGCTGGAGACGCACTTGTTCGACAATCCCGGCGATCTGTACGGCCGGGAGCTGGAAGTGGAGTTCGTGAGGTTCCTGCGCGCGGAGCAGCGATTCGAGTCGCTGGAGCGGCTGGCGGAGCAGATCGAGCGCGACCGCCGCGCCGCGCAGGATTGTTTTAAGGAACTGGCGCAATCACCGTGAGCCCCGAAGACCAAACGCAGAAGAAGGACTACAAGAGCACCCTGAACCTGCCGGAGACGAAATTCCCGATGCAGGCCGGCCTGGCGCAGCGCGAGCCGGAGCGGCTCAAGCGCTGGGAGGCGGAGCGGCTCTACGACAAGGTCCAGCAGGCGACTGCGAGCCGGCCGGCGTACTGGCTGGTGGACGGGCCGCCGTACGCCAACGGCGATATCCACATCGGCCACGCGGTCAACAAGGTGCTCAAGGACATCGTGGTCAAGAGCGCGCGCCTGTCCGGCCATCAGGCGCCGTACATTCCCGGCTGGGACTGCCACGGCCTGCCGATCGAGCTGCAAGTGGAGAAGAAGCACGGCAAGGTTGGCCCAAAAGAGCAGGGGATGCTGGACGCCAAGACGTTCCGCCAGAAGTGCCGCGAGTACGCGACCGAGCAGATCGCGCGCCAGCGCGAGGACTTCAAGCGCCTGGGCGTGCTGGGCGACTGGGAGAACCCGTACCTCACGATGAACCCGGCCTTCGAGGCCGAGCAGCTGCGGGCGCTGGCGCAAATCGTCGAGCGCGGGCACGTGGCGCGCGGCTACAAGCCGGTGCACTGGTGCCTGGACTGCGGCTCCTCGCTGGCCGAAGCCGAGGTTGAGTACGAGGACAAGAAGTCGCCGTCCATCGACGTGCGCTTCGCCGCCGTGGACGCGGCGGACCTGGCGCGGCGCTTCGGCGCGGCGGATGCGGGCCCGATTTCGCTGGTGATCTGGACCACCACGCCCTGGACGCTGCCGGCCAACCAGGCGATCGCGGCGCATCCGGAATTCGATTACGTGCTGGCGCAGGTCGACGGCGGGCGGCTGGTGGTCGCCGAGGGCCTGCTGGAAGGAGTGGCCAAGCGCCTCGGCGGCGAGGCCCGCGTGCTCGGCAAGGCCAAGGGCGCGGCGCTCAAAGGCGTGCTGGCGCGGCATCCCTTCGCCGGGCGCGACGTGCCGGTGATCCTGGGCGAGCACGTCACGCTCGACACCGGCACCGGCCTGGTCCACACCGCGCCGGCGCATGGCGTGGAGGACTACGTCGTCGGCCGCGAATACGGCTTGCCGGTGGACAACCCGGTGGGCGGCGACGGCAAGTTCTTCCCGAACACGCCGCTGGTCGGCGGCCTGCACGTGCGCAAGGCCGACGAGGTCGTCCTGAACGGGCTGCGCGAGCGCGGCGCGCTGGCGCACCAGGCCGAGATCGCGCACAGCTATCCGCACTGCTGGCGCCACAAGACGCCGCTGATCTTCCGCGCCACGCCGCAGTGGTTCATCTCGATGGACGCCAAGGGCCTGCGCCAGGACGCGCTGCAAGGCATCGCCGCCACGCGCTGGATCCCCGGCTGGGGCGAGGCACGCATCCGCGAGATGGTGGCCGGCCGTCCCGACTGGTGCATCTCGCGCCAGCGCCACTGGGGCGTGCCGCTGGCGGTGTTCGTGCACAAGGAGAAGGGCACGCTGCACCCGGACATGCCGGCGCTGATGCGCCGCATCGCGGACAAGGTCGAGCGGGAAGGCCTGGAAGCCTGGTTCGGCTCCACGGCCGGCGACTGGTTGGGCGCGGAGGCCGCCCAGTACGACAAGTGCACCGACACGCTGGACGTCTGGTTCGATTCCGGCGTGGTGCACCAGTGTTCGTTCGCCACCGCGGCCAAGGCGCATCTGCGCGACGGCCAGGCGCCGGTCGCCGACATGTACCTGGAGGGCTCCGACCAGCATCGCGGCTGGTTCATGTCCTCGCTGCTGACGTCCGCGGCGATGTTCGGCCGCGCGCCGTACAAGGCGGTGCTGACCCACGGCTTCACCGTGGACGAGCAGGGCCGCAAGATGTCCAAGTCGCTGGGCAACGTCGTCGCGCCGCAGCAGGTGACGAAGACCCTGGGCGCCGACGTGCTGCGCCTGTGGGTGGCGGCCTCGGACTACAGCGGCGAGATCGCCATCTCCGACAAGCTGCTGGCGCGCATGGCGGACGCCTACCGGCGCATCCGCAACACCGCGCGCTACCTGCTGGCCAACCTGCACGGCTTCGACCCGGCCAAGGACATGGTCGCGCCCGGCGAACTGCTGGCGCTGGACCGCTGGGCGGTGGCGCAGGCGGCAGCCTTGCAGGCGGAGATCAAGCAGGCCTACGCCGAGTCGCAGTTCCACCTCGTCTACCACAAGCTGCACAACTACTGCGTGGTGGATTTGGGCGGCCTGTACCTGGATATCCTCAAGGACCGGCTCTACACCATGCCGGCCAAGAGCCTCCCCCGGCGCTCGGCGCAGACCGCGATGTTCCACATCGCCGAGGCCTTTGTGCGCTGGATCGCGCCGATCCTTTCGTTCACCGCCGACGAGATCTGGGAACATCTGCCCGGCGACCGCGCTCAAAGCGTCTTCGCCCAGACCTGGCACGCCTTCCCGGCGCTGCCGGCGGCGGGCGACGGCATGGACTGGCCGCGCCTGCGCGCGGCGCGCGAGGCGGTGAAGAAGGTGCTGGAAGACCTGCGCGTGAAAGGCCAGATCGGATCGGGCCTGGACGCCGAGGTCGGCCTCTACGCCGACGGCGCACTGCTTCAGGCCCTGTCCGCGCCGGGCGCGGAGCTGCGGTTCTGGTTCATCGTCTCCGATGCCAGGGTTCTGCCGGCGCTGGCGCGGCCGGCGGAGGCGGTGGAGGCCAAGCTGGAGAACGGCGAGACGCTGGCGATCCGGGCCGTCGCCACCGCCCGTGCCAAGTGCGAGCGCTGCTGGCACCGGCGCGCCGACATCGGCGCCAGCGCGGCGCACCCGGCGCTGTGCGGGCGCTGCGTCGAGAACATCGAGGGTTCGTGTGAAGAGCGCCGTTACATCTGATCTTTGCGTGCCGAGGTTGCAGTGACCTTTCGACTGAAGAACGTCTACTGGCTGTGGGTCTCGGCGGCGGTGATGCTGCTGGACCAGATCACCAAGCAGCTCGTGGTCAAGAGCCTGGGCTGGTTCGACGTGTACCCGCTGTTTCCGTCCTTTAACCTGGTCCACATGCGCAACACCGGAGCGGCCTTCAGCATCATGCGCGACGCGCCGCCGGTGTTCTTCATCCTGCTGGGCGTGGCGGTGAGCGTCGGCATCCTGTGGTGGCTGCGCCGCAACCCGCAGGGGCAGCCGCTGGTCGCGTCCGGGCTGTCGCTGATCCTGGGCGGCGCGCTGGGCAACGTCATCGACCGCGCGACGCGCGGGTACGTGATCGATTTTCTCGATTTCTACTTCGGCGCCTGGCACTATCCGGCGTTCAACGTCGCGGACATGGCGATCACCCTGGGCGCCGGCCTGCTGATCCTGGATATGATCCGGGACGGGCGGCGCGCCAAGGCCCGCTCCGAGGTGTCCTGATGCGGATTCTGCTGGCCAACCCGCGCGGTTTCTGCGCCGGCGTCGACCGCGCCATCGAGATCGTCGAGCGCGCGCTGGAGACGCTGGGCGCGCCGATCTACGTGCGGCACGAAGTCGTGCACAACCGCTTCGTGGTGGAAAACCTGCGCGCCAAGGGCGCGGTGTTCGTCGAGGAGGTGGACGAGATCCCCGAGGGCGCCACCTGCATCTTCTCCGCGCACGGCGTGTCGCAGCAGGTGCGCGAGGACGCGGAGAAGCGCCGCCTGACGGTGTTCGACGCCACCTGCCCGCTGGTGACCAAGGTCCACATCGAGGTCAAGAAGTACTCGCGCGAGGGCCGCGAGGTGGTGCTGATCGGCCACGCCGGCCACCCCGAGGTCGAAGGCACCATGGGCCAGTTCGACGAGTCGCACGGCGGCCGCATCTTCCTGGTCGAGACGCCGGAGGACGTCGCGGCGCTGCCGGTGAAGCGCCCGGAGCGCATGGCCTACGTCACCCAGACCACGCTGTCGATGGACGACACCGCGCGCATCATCGACGCCCTGCGCGCGCGCTTCCCCAAAATCCACGGCCCGCGCAAGGACGACATCTGCTACGCCACGCAGAACCGGCAGGACGCGGTGAAGGAGATCGCCGGCCGCTGCGACGCGATGCTGGTGGTCGGCTCCAAGAACAGCTCCAACTCCAACCGACTGCGCGAGATCGCCGAGCAGCGCGGCGTGCCG
Source organism: Gammaproteobacteria bacterium (assembly GCA_016182805.1). Lineage (GTDB taxonomy): Bacteria > Pseudomonadota > Gammaproteobacteria > Nevskiales > Nevskiaceae > JACPFV01. Next base: position 14,056 of record JACPFV010000034.1, on the reverse strand, counting down.
GCCTACCTGATCGACGGTCCCGCCGACATCCGCCCGGAGTGGTTCGCCGGCAAGCAGGCGGTGGCCGTCACCGCCGGCGCGTCGGCGCCGGAAATCCTGGTGCAGCAGGTGGTGGCGCGCCTCCAGGAACTGGGCGGCACCACCGCCGCCGAGATGCCGGGCCGCACCGAGCACATCGTGTTCTCGCTGCCGCCGGCGCTGCGCAAGGCGACGCGCGGCGCGAGGGCGTGACGCCGGCTATTGCCAGCAGGCCGCGGGGGACTTCGCGTTGCTCTCGGTCAGGGTGAGCGGCGTGCAGGTCGTTCCGCTCTGCTTGTCGTCGCCCTGGCCGCCGGTGCTCGTGGCGGTCGCCTTTAGTGTGTAGGTCGTCGCGGCGGGGTTCTCGACCGTGTAGGTGTAATAGCTCGAGGTCGGCACGTTCATGTCGGCCGTGGTGCCGTAGGTTGAATTGTTCGCGCGCCACTTTTCCTGGCGGATCTGAAGCTCGAGCAGGGTGGCGATGGCATCCGCCCGCCGGCTCTTGCGCACGTACTGGCTGTAGCTGGGTATGGCCAAGGTTGCCAGGATCGCGATGATCGCGATGGCGATCATCAGCTCTATCAAGGTGAAGCCCTTCCCCGCGCTGCGTCGCATGCCCCGTCTCCGTTCGTCCCGGTGATCGACCCCGATTGTCGTCCAAAAAACGCGTGGCGCGAAGCGCGGCGATGAACGGCGGGCCGAGCCCGACGTAAGGGCGGAGAACCGTGCGCGATTTCCGCGTCGCGCGGCCGGCACTTCTTATACTTGGCGTCGTATGAAAGCCGTGTCGAACTCCGTTTCCGCAATACGCCGCGCCGGCGGATTCTCGCTCATCGAGTTGCTGGTCACGGTCGCGGTGCTCGCCATCACGCTGTCGCTGGCGCTGCCGTCGTTTTCCAACATGCTGGCGCGCAGCCGCCTGAAGTCCGCGGCCGAGCAACTGCGGGCGGACCTGGTGTTCGCGCGCACCGAGGCGCAGAAGCGGAACCAGACGATCGTGGTCAGCTTCGATCGCGACGACGATGGCTCATGGTGCTACGGCATGCGATTCGGCGGCGCCTGCGATTGCCGCGAGACGAATGCGGCCGATGCGGATTACTGCTTTCTCGACGTGAATGCGAGCAATGTCCGGATCGGGAAGTCGGTCGCCGGCGCCACCTTCTCCGGCATCACGATGGATGCCCTCGCGTTCGGCGGATCGCTTTCCTTCAGCCCAGTGAGGCCCACGCTCGCCACCGGCAGAGCGTCGCTGAGTTCGGCGTCCGAAACCGTGCGCATCGTTTCCAGCGGCGTGGGGCGGATGCGGGTGTGCTCGCCGGAAGGCGACAACTTCCTGAACCACTACCCGGAATGCTGACCATGGGCGTGAATCGCGCAAAGGTCTCCTGCCGCGCCCGCGAAACGGGCCTGACCCTGGTCGAGTTGATGATCGCGCTCGTCCTCGGCCTGGTCGTCGTCGGCGCGGGCATCCGCATGCTGTCGACGACGCTGGCGACGAACACCGCCACGGTGCGCACGACGCGCGCCAACCAGGACTTGCGCGGGGCCATGACGATGATCGCCCGCGACCTCGTCCGCGCCGGTTCGTGGGGGCTTGCGGCGGCCGTGGCCAACGCCTCCCAGACCTCCGGGCTCAAGTTGAGCGGCACCTCGGGCACGATCACCGCGACCAGCGTCGAAAAGGGCACGGACAATCCAAACGCCGGCTTCGCGGCGCCGTTCACCGACGCGAACCTGAACGGCCGCACTCTGGTGCTGGTGATGTCGAACGGCGGTACCGCCACGCGCTACAACCTCTCGATCGCGACCCGACCCGACGACAACTCGATCACCGCCACTGTGCCGAGCGGCGTCACGCTGCCGTCCACCACGGTGAACGGGGACAGTTGGACGATCCTCAACCCCTTCAGCGCGGTCACGGTCGGCGACAGCGACGCGGATGGGGTCAACGACTGTCTCCTGATCGGCTACGACCTGGATGCGGACGGCGAGGTGGATGACTCCGATCCAGGCCCGGCGGAAAGCTTCGGCTACCGGCTCGATGCCGACGACGGCGCCATCGAGACCGCGACGAATGTCACCTCGTGCACCGCCGGAAGCTGGGAAAGCCTGACCGACGACGAGGCGATCGAGGTCACGGCGCTGTCGTTCGAGGAATCCAGTCCGGCGCCTTCCACGGTGAATCTTCTGACGATCACCCTGCGCGCCTACACGGTGCAGATGACCGGCCGCTTGCGCTCGGACGAGGATGTCGTCCGCTCGCTGCGCGAGACGGTCAAGGTCCGCAATTCGAGGGTGAACTGATGCGCGCGACCAAGCTCTCAAACGCCGATCATTTCAGCTTCGGCTGCGCGCGCCGGCACCGCCAGCGCGGCGCCGTGGCGCTGTTCATTTCGCTGATGATCCTGGTCCTGATAACGGCCATCGCGATCGCGGCGGCGCAGATCGCGGTGGGCGAGCAGCGCAACACCGCCAACGAAGTGCGGGCGCGCGAGGCGCTCGCGGTCGCGGAGGCGGGGCTGGAGCGCGGCGTCGCCTACCTGGAACAGAACCGCCGGCTGGCGCGCTCGACCGCCGCCGGCGGCTGGATGCAGACCGGCGCGGCGCTGTGGAGCGTGTGCAGCGGCAGCACCACGACGGTGCCTTGCGGCAACGGCACGTCCAACCTGTTCGACAACAACTGGACCGCCTACGCGAACGTGGCGAATCTCGCGCCGTCCGGGGAAAACCTGACGGGAGCGTTCGCGGTTCACTACGTCGCCCGCAACCTCTCCGCCGGCTCGTCCACTCCGGGCGAGGGCGTGTACTACGTCGTCGCGCAGGGCCAATCCGAGGACGGCGTGGGCCGATCCCTGATCCGGCGCGGCACGGTGTTCTATCCGACGATCGCGCACCGTCCCGATGCGCCGCTGGTCGCGGCCGGTACCATCGCCACGACCGGCGCCCTCAGCGTCGTTGCCAATCCGAACGGCGGCGGCACCGGCGTTCCGCTCTCCGCCTGGGCCGAGAACGATCTGTCCATCGGCGGCAACATGAAGACCTGCCACTTGCAGGAGTACCTGAGCACGAACGGCAGCTATACCTACAGCACCGACTTCGATGGCAACACGGTCACGCGCTGTCCGGCCTGCGAGTGTCCCGGAGCTTCCACGGACCAGTTGAGCAACACCGGCATCGAGAACATTGACATCCTCGATGACGACGGAGACAACGGCGTGAATCCCGACCAAACGAATTTTCCGGACGACGTGTTCGAGTACGTCTTCGGCATTCCCTGGGCCGACTACCAGAAGAAGAAGGACGAAGCCACCATCATCACCAGCGCGGCAGCGCTCGGCCCCACGTCGGCCGGGCTTTACTGGTCGGAAAACGAAATCAACATCCCCTCGAACACCGTGGTCGGCAGCGTCGCGGAGCCGGTGATTCTCGTGGTCGAGAACAATACGGTGCGCATGAACGCAAACAGCGAGTTCTTCGGCATCATCTTCGCGTTTGCCAATCCGCCATCCACAGGCACGGTGAGCGTGCTGATCAACGGCGGTCCGACCTTGTACGGCTCGATCATTTCCAACAAGAACATCGACCTCGGCAACGGCAACTACACCGCGCGCTACGACCGGACGGTGCTGGACAACCTGTCGAGCGGCGGGGCGAGCGCGGGGAATTCCCTGACGATGGTCCCGGGCAGTTGGACCGACTACTAGGGCTGGTCATGAGCGATGCACGGGTGCGCCCAGGAGCGAGCGACATGAAGGCCCATCGGATCGAGTTGGTGCGGGCGCGGCATCAGGCCGGCGTCGGCATGATCGACGTGATGCTGGCGGTGCTGGTGCTCGCCTTCGGCGTGCTCGCGGTCGCGCGCCTGCAAGCCGTGGCGCTGAGGGAGGGCGGCGGCGCGACGGCGCGCGGGCTGGCGGTGCAGCTCGCGCAGGAGAAGCTCGACGATCTGCGGCACTTCACGCAGTTGGCCAGCGCCACCGGCGGCGTGTACGGGTACGACGAGATCGGCACGAACGCCGGCGGCCGGGAGGATGCCAGCGATGCGCTGCTCCTGCCCAGCGGCAACGTGACGCTGGGCAACACCACGTACAACCGCACCTGGGCAGCCGCCGGTTACTACTACTGCAATACCGGCGCCGCGCCGACCGCCACGAACTGCTCCAAGACCCGGCCGGACTACTACGGCGTGACCGTGACGATCCAGTGGTCCGATCCCGACGGCAGCTCGCGCAGCGTGGCGCTGAGCGATTCCATCGTCGCGCACGATCCGCTGAGCGAGGCCAGCGGCCTCCTGTCGGGCAGCGGAACCGAAGGGCCGATCGTCACCTACAACCCGGGCGAGGCCCCCGACGTGATCGCGATCGACGTCGGCGGCGGCACGAGCAAGGAAACGACGAACCCGACCCCCGAACTGATCAAGCACGGCCAGGACGTCATCAATACCATCGCGCGCTACGAGACGATCCGCTACGACCCGGACGAGGCGACGATCGAGCGCGAGGAGTTTCTGACGCTCAACTGCACCTGCGAGCAGACCAGCTCAGGCGCCGCTTACGACCTCAACGGCAACCAGGTGAACAAGCGCCGAGGCGTGCCGGCCGACCGGTTCCAGTCGCCGATCTGCACGATCTGCTGCCGCGACCACCACGACGATTCGAGCTGCAATCCCTCGACCAGCAGCGGGAAAAAGGGTTGCTACGATCCGTATCGGCCGTCGAGCGACTACAGCAGCAACGACCACAACCACTACAACTCGGCCGGCCAGCTTGCGAACAACAGCGGCGACGAATACGCGGAAGCCTGCCGCCTCAAGCGGGTGGACGGCCTGCTGCGCGTGGTCCAGGACTGGCGCCTGATCAACCTGTCGGTGCTGCCGGAAGATTTCTTCGCCAGCGGCGGCACGGTCAATACCACGAACGTCGCGAACTACGGCGATTTCGTGAAGGATTATGTGGAGGCAACGATCCGCGGGACCACCGTGCCCTCGCCGATATGGCCGACGAGCGCGTCCATGCTGGAAGGCTCGACCAAGCAGTTCAGCGCCCGCGCGATTTATCTCGATTACCTCGACAGCTCGGAGACGAGCGCGCTCGCCTCGCGCCTGGCCGGCAGCGACTCGACGGTGTTCCAGGACATCCCGTTCTACGAGGTCAACCTGACCAAGCTCGCGGCCTGGAATGTGACGGACGCCAGCCTGCTGGCGGTGACCGACCAGCAGATCCAGACCGAGGTCGCCGGCCAGGATCTCTACTCCCGCGGCTTGGTCACGGCCCTGGATTCCGGCACGGCCAACGTCGTTGCGACCGCGAAAACGAGCAACACCGGCGTCTTCGACGCGGACCCGATCGACCCGAACGACGTCGGCAGCCTCCAGAGCAGCATCGCCATCACCGTCACGAATACCCCGCCGCCCTCGACCCTGAGCATCGCCGGCGTTGTGAGTCCGGCCGTGGCGGAGACGATTTCCTTCTCCGCCACGAACGGCGGCGTGTGCGCCTACACCACCGCGACCGGCTCGTACAGCTGCGACGTCCCCAGCGGCTGGAGCGGCCGCGTCACGCCTTCCCATGTCGGCTACACCTTCACGCCGCAGTACCGCGACTATGCGAATGTGACCGTTACCCAGACGGCGCAGGACTTCGCGGCGGCCGCGGCCGCCGGCACGTACACCATCCAGGGCACCATTTCCGGTGTCGTCGGGGCCAGCGTCACTCTGTCGGCGAGCAACCAGCCATCGGGTGCGTGCAGTTACAACAGCGCGGCCAGCACCTATTCGTGCAGCGTGCCCAGCGGCTTCACGGGCCAGGTTTCGGCCAGCGCCAGCGGCTATACCTTCTCGCCGCCGGCGATCCAGTTCACCAACGTCACCGGCAATTTCACGGACCAGAATTTCGTCGGCAGCAGCGGCGGCACGACCACTTACACGGTTTCGGGCTCGATCAGTCTGGGGGCGGGTGTAACGGGCAGCACGATTGGAGTGCCGACCATCACGGGCGGCGGGTCGTGCAGCGTGGACAACGCCGTGACCCCTGTGACCTACACCTGCACGGTGGCGACCGGCTGGTCGGGCACGATAACGCCGACCTCGTCCGCGGCCGTCACGTTCAGCCCGGCGTCCAAGTCGTACTCCAATGTGTCGAGCAACCGTACGGGCGAAAACTACAACGCGACCATCGTGAACTACACGATCTCCGGCACGATCTCCATTTCGTCCAACAGTATCAAGAACAAGACCTACGTCATGGGTACGTCGTCGGGGCAATGCACCGTCACCGGCAGCAACTCTCTGACACGCACGTACTCATGCACGGTGTCCAGCGGCAGCAGCCCGACGCTTACCCCATCCGAAACCACCGGCTCCGCGCAATTCGCGCCGGCGTCGCGCAGCTACAGCAACGTGACCGCGAATTCCGCGAACCAGAACTTCAGCGCCTGCCCGACCGGCGACGCCTGCTCGGCGCCGTAAGACGGACCGCCAAAACCCGATCGGACCATGCTCCGATCGGGTTCTTTCTCGTACGCTAGAGTTCCGCCGGTCTTCGATCCGCACAAATGCCCTCCAATTCCTCAGTCGTGGTCATCGGCGGTGGCGTTGTCGGCCTGTCGACGGCGCATGCGCTGGCCACCGCGGGTTGCGCGGTTACGGTGTTCGAGCGACGGTCCGGTGCGCAGGAGGCGTCGTGGGCCGGCGGCGGCATTCTGGCGCCGCTTATGCCGTGGGAATGCCCGGCGGCTCTTTCGTCCGTGCTGGCGTACAGCCAGCGGATATACCCGGCGCTGTGCGCGACGTTGCATGCCCACACCGGCGTGGACCCGGAATGGACGCGGTCCGGCGCCTTGATATTGGGCGGGCACGAGGATCCGGCGGGCGTTGGCCAATGGCTGCAGCCGCAGGAACTTGCCGCGACGGAGCCGTCCGTGCGTGCCGGGCGCGCTCTGCTCCTTGACGATGTCGCTCAGGTGCGTAATCCGCGCCTGCTGGCGGCGTTCTATGCGCGCCTGCCGCAGCTTGGCGTGCGCCTGCGCCTGGAAGAGGACGCGACCGGCTTGGACGTTCGAGGAGGGCGGGTCGCGGGTGTCCGGGCCGGAGCGGAACGGCTCGCGGCGGATGCCGTCGTCGTGGCGGCCGGGGCCTGGTCGCCGGCACTGCTCGATCCCACCGGTCTGAAGCTGCCGGTGCGACCGGTAAAGGGGCAGATGCTGCTGCTGCGCGGACGGCCGGGGCTTTTCCGGCGCATCGTGCTCGGCTGCGAGGCCTATCTCGTGCCGCGGCGGGACGGCCGCATTCTGGTCGGCAGCACGGTCGAGGATGCGGGTTTCGACAAGCGCCCGACCGAGTCCGCGCGGATCGCTCTGCGCGCCGCCGCCGAGGCGTTGGTGCCGGCGACCGCCGGCCTGCCGCTGGAGGCGCACTGGGCTGGCCTGCGGCCGGGCAGCCCGGATGGGCTTCCCTACATCGGCCGCCACCCCGAGTTGCCCAACCTGTTCGTCAACACCGGCCATTTCCGGCTCGGCCTGACGCTCGCGCCCGCTTCCGCCGAATTGCTGGCGGACCTGGTCCTGGAGCGGCCGCCGCGCTTCGATCCGACGCCATTTCGTGTCGATCGGCATGAAGTTGCCGTATAATCCCGCGCTCGTTTTTGCGGGCCGGCCCGGTCTACGGTGGCGGCCATCTCTGGCAGGTCGACGATGCCGGCGTAGCTCAGTTGGGCGAGAGGCGCCGGTTAGCGGCCACCGGCCGCTGGCGCGTCTCGCGGGCGAAGCAGGAGCGGAGCCCAGGGATTCTTAGCGAGGCATGGATGCCGAGCTTAGAATCGCGTGGTTGGCGAGGCAGAGGCGGGTCGGGCTTCAGAGTTTTTGCCGGCGTAGCTCAGTTGGTAGAGCAACGCATTCGTAATGCGTGGGTCGGGGGTTCGAATCCCTCCGCCGGCACCAGAGGTTGTCCAGAAAGCCGCGCCCCGCGCGGCTTTTTGTTTTCCCCGGTCGGAGGAGTTCATGCGGCTTGGAATCTTCGGCAGCGGCTACGTCGGCCTGGTCACGGCCGCCTGTTTCGCCGAGCGCGGCAACCATGTCGTCTGCATGGACAAGGATGCGGCCAAGGTCGAGCGCCTGTGCCGCGGCGAAATCCCCATTCACGAACCCGGGCTGGATGCGCTGGTCGCGCGCAACGTCCAGGCCGGGCGGCTGCGTTTCACCACTGACGCGCGCGAATGCGTCGCCCACGGCCAAATCCTGTTCATCGCCGTCGGCACGCCGCAGGGCGAGGACGGTTCGGCCGACCTGCAATACGTCCTGGCGGTGGCGCGCACCATCGGCGAGTACTTGGACGGATACCGGATCGTGGTGGACAAGTCCACCGTGCCGGTCGGCACCGCCGACGAGGTCAAGGCAGCGATTCGCGAGTGCCTCGCGCGGCGCGGCGCGGCGCAGGATTTCGACGTGGTGTCGAATCCCGAGTTTCTCAAGGAGGGCGCGGCGGTCGACGACTTCATGAAGCCCGATCGCGTCATCGTGGGCGTGGACGGCGATCGTCCGGTGAAGTTCCTGCGCCAGCTGTACGCGCCGTTCAATCGCACTCGCGACAAGCTGCTGGTGATGAGCACGCGCTCGGCGGAACTGACCAAATACGCGGCGAACACGATGCTCGCCACCAAGATCAGCATGATGAACGAGTTGGCGAACATCGCCGAGCGCGTCGGCGCGGACATCGAGCAGGTCCGCGTCGGCATCGGCTCCGATTCGCGCATCGGGTTCTCGTTCATCTACCCCGGTTGCGGCTACGGCGGCTCCTGCTTTCCAAAGGACGTCAAGGCGCTGGCCAAGACCGCCGAGGCGGCCGGCTACGACGCCCAGATGGTGCGTACCGTGGATGCGGTCAACATCCGGCAGAAGCAGGGGTTCTACGGGAAAATCCGCGCCTACTTCGGCGGCAGCTTCGAGGGCCGGACCATCGCGCTGTGGGGCCTGGCGTTCAAGCCGAACACCGACGACATGCGCGAGGCGCCCAGCCGGATAGTGGTGGACGGCCTGCTGGCGGACGGCGCGCGGGTACGGGCCTACGATCCGGAGGCCGGCGCTGAAGCTCGCCGGATTTACGGCGGCGAGCCGAAGTTTGCGGTTTGTGCCAGCGCGCATGCGGCCCTGGAGGGCGCGGACGCCCTGGTGGTCGTGACGGAGTGGAACGAGTTCCGCAGCCCGGACTTCGAGCTGATCAAGCGATCGCTCAAGACGCCGGTGATTTTCGACGGACGCAACCTGTACGATCCCGAGGTCGTCGCCGATTACGGATTCGAGTATTTTCCCGTGGGCCGAAGGCAGGGCCGTAGCGCGAGTTGAGAAACGGAGAGGTGGCAGAGCGGTCTAATGCGGCGGTCTTGAAAACCGTTGACCCGCAAGGGTCCGGGGGTTCGAATCCCTCCCTCTCCGCCATTGTTGCCGTCCCTGGCGAGGCTGCAGCTCGCCGAGGACACCCCGGCCCGGCCATCCGTGGCCGGGCGTTCAAAACCGCTGCGAGCAGTGCTCGCAAGGCGCGGTTTTTCACCCTCTCCGCCAGTTTTGCGCCGGCCGGGAAGCTGAATTGGGCGTCCTCATCGCATAAAATCCGCAGCCTTCGCCGGTACTGCTGGCGGTCCCACGCACGTAAGGAATCCTGAGTCGGAGTCTTCCATGAACGAAAAGCTGTTGAATGAAACCGCCCGCGGCATGGTCGCCCAGGGCCGCGGCATCCTGGCCGCCGACGAGAGCACCGGCACCATCGAGAAGCGCTTCAAGAGCATCGGCGTGGAGAACACGGAAGAACACCGCCGTGCCTACCGCGACATGCTGTTCAGCGCCAAGGGTGGCGAGGAATACATCAGCGGCGTGATCCTGTACGAGGAAACGCTGTTCCAGAAGGGCGCGGACGGCACGCCGTTTCCGCAGCTCCTGGCCAAGAAGGGCATCATCCCCGGCATCAAGGTGGACAAGGGCGCCAAGGCGCTGCCGGGCGGCGCCAAGGACGAGACCGTCACCGAGGGCCTGGACGGCCTGCGCGACCGCCTCGCCAAGTACCGCGAGGCCGGCGCCCGCTTCGCCAAGTGGCGCGCGGTCATCACCATCGGCGGCGGCGCGCCGAGCTACGACGCGATCCACACCAACGCCCACGCCCTGGCGCGCTATGCCGCGCTGTGCCAGGAAGCGGACATCGTGCCGATCGTCGAGCCGGAAGTGCTGATGGACGGCGACAATACGCTGGAAGTCTGCGATCAGGTGACGGGCTGGATTTTGCAGGAGACCTTCTCCCAGCTCTATTACCAGAAGGTGCTGCTGGAGGGCATGATCCTGAAGCCGAACATGGTCATCTCCGGCAAGAAGTGCCCGACGCAGGCGGACCGCAAGGCGGTCGCGGCGGCGACGCTGCGCACGCTCAAGCGCCACGTGCCGGCGGCGGTGCCGGGCATCGCCTTCCTGTCCGGCGGCCAGTCCGACGAGGACGCGACCGCGCACCTGGACGAGATGAACAAGCTCGGCGGCGGCCCCTGGACCCTGTCCTTCTCGTACGGCCGCGCTCTGCAGGCGGCGGCGCTCAAGGCCTGGGGCGGCCGCAAGGAAAACGTCGCCGCCGGGCAGCGCGCCTTCCTGCACGTTGCCAAGATGAACGGCCTGGCCGCGGTCGGCCGCTGGGAGCAGAAGTTGGAAAAAGCCGCTTAAGGGCTTTTCCCAATCCCGGCGAAGCCCGTCCCCGCATGCTGCAAGCGAGGAGCCGGGATCCGGTGTCATCACACACGCCCCTTCCCGGAAACGGGCGGGGGCGTGTCATTTGGGGGAAACCATGACGCAACTGAACAATAAGGTCGTGTGGATCACCGGCGCCTCCAGCGGCATCGGCGAGGCGATGGCAATCCAGGCCTCGCAGAAGGGCGCGAAGGTGATTCTCACGGCGCGCCGCGACAGCGAGTTGCAGCGCGTCAAGGGCCTGTGCCCGAACCCGGCCGCGGTGCTGCCGTTGGATCTGACGAGCCTGGCCGATCCGGGGGAAGCCGTGCGCAAAGCCGAGAGCTTTTTCGGACCGATCGACGTGCTGGTGAACAACGCCGGCGCTTCGCAGCGCAGCCTGGTGCTCGACACCGCAATGGACACGTACCGGCGCCTGTTCGAGCTGGATTTCTTCGCACCCGTCGCCCTGACCAAGGCGCTGCTGCCGTCGATGATCCAGAGGGGCGGGGGGCATGTGGTGGTCGTGAGCAGCGTGGTCGGCTACATCAGCTCGCCGCTGCGTTCCGGCTATGCCGCCGCCAAGCATGCCCTGCACGGTTTCTACGAGGCCCTGGCGGCGGAAACCTGGCGCCAGAACGTGAAGGTCACGCTGGCCTGCCCGGGCTATGTGCGCACGCAGGTCTCCGTGAACGCATACACCGGCGACGGCGGCGCCTACGGCAGGATGGACAAGGGCCAGGCCCAAGGCATGGATCCGGCCCGGTGCGCGGAGAAGATCTGGTGCGCGGTGGAGAAGGACAGGGACGAGGTCCTGGTGGGCAAGGAGGCGCTGGTGGTGTATCTCAAGCGATTCCTGCCCGGCGTGTTTGCCCGCGTGGTACGCCGCGTCGAGCCGACCTAGGCGCGCGCCAGCAGTTCGAGGATGCGGTGCTCCGCCCAGCTGCGCAGGCGGAAGTTCTCGATGAAGCCGCAGTGCCCGCCGTAGCGCGGCGCGATGAAGCTCAGGCCGTCGTGGCGATCCAGGCCGCCGAAGTCCTTGAACGGCACGACGGGGTCGTCCTGGGCCGTGATGATGGCGAGCGGCGACGGCGAGGCGGCAATCATGTCCGGCACCAGCGTGTATGCGGCCAGATACCGGTCGAGCTGCCCGTACTCCGTGTACCGCTCGACGAAGCGCGCGGTGATTTCCACGAAGCTGGTCAGCGACCAGATGTCGGTGAAGTCGTAGCGCGCCGGCCAGGCGGCCGCCTTGGCGTGCAGGGTACGGTGCCACTTCTTGATGAAGTAGCGATGGAACAGGCGGGGACCCTCGTCGAGGGCGCGCAGCGTCGCGCCGGGATTGATCGCCGGGCAGACGCCGACCGACAGCCGCGGCGCCACGCCCTGGGCCGGGCCGCGCAGGCCCACGCGCAGGGCGAAGTTGCCGCCCAGCGAAAACCCGATGACGAAAAGGGGTTGCGTCGGATCGATCGTCTGCACCGCGCGGATCGCGCCCAGCACCTCGTCGAGCCGCGCCGAGTGGAACATCCCCTCGTTCAGGTGATGCGTGCCGCCGTGGTCGCGCAGGTTGAGCCGGAAGACGTTGTAGCCCTCGTCGTACAGCGTGCAGGCGATGGACAGCAGGTAGACCGACTCGTGGCAGCCTTCCCAGCCGTGGATCAGCACGACCAGCCCTTTCGGGGGCTTGCCCAGGGGCTGCGGCGAGTGCAGGCCCATCAGGCGCACGCCGTCCCCGCAGTCCAGGATGTGAGCCGCCGCCGCCAGCGCCATCGGGTGGCGCCGCCGCGACCAGTTGCGCGGCTTGAACGAGGCCAGCGCCGACTGCACCCCAGCGTGGCGCAGCGGCCAGCCGGGATCGAATCGCGAAGAGTGGGTAGGGCTCATGGAGCGGGCAGCAGTTTCTCCAGAATCTTCTCGTAGATTTGCGACAGCCGCATCGGGTCTTCGAGTCTCACGTGCTCGTTGACCTTGTGGATGCTGTCGTTGACCGGCCCGATCTCGACCGTCTCGGCGCCCCAGGGCGCCAGGAAGCGCGCATCGGAGGTGCCGCCGCCGGTGAACAGCTCCGGCGTGAGAGAAGTCGCTTCGGCGATGGCCGCGTTCGCGGCTTCGATCAGCTTTCCGTGGCGGGTCAGGAACGGCTCGCCGGTATGCCACCACTCGATCTCGTACTTCGGCAGGTGGCGGTCCAGCACCTCGGCGACGCGCGCCTTCAGGCCGTCGGCGGAGGACTCGGTGCAGTAGCGGAAGTTGAAGATCGCCTCCGCCTCGCCGGGGATCACGTTGTTGGCGCCGGTGCCGGACTTGAAGTTCGAGATCTGGAACGAGGTCGGCGGGAAGTGCGCATTGCCCTCGTCCCAGCGCGTGGCGACCAGTTCGGCCAATACCGGCGCGAGGCGGTGGATGGGGTTGTCCGCCTTCAGCGGGTAGGCGACGTGGCCCTGCTTGCCGATGACGCGCAGATTCGCGCCCAGCGAGCCGCGCCGGCCGATGGTGATGCGGTCGCCGAGCGCGTGGGCGGCCGTGGCCTCGCCGACGATGGCATAGTCCGGCTTCAGCCCGCGAGTCTTCAGCACCTCGACCGCGTGCCTGGTGCCGTGGCGGGCGTAGCCTTCCTCGTCGCTGGTGATGAGAAAGGCGAGGGTGCCCTTGAACTTCCTGCGAGCCACCAGCCGTTCCGCCGCGCAGACCATGGCCGCCAGCCCGCTTTTCATGTCCGCCGCGCCGCGGCCGTAGAGGTGGCCGTCCTTGACCGTCGGCGTGAACGGATCGGTGGCCCACTGCTCGCGGGGGCCGGGTGGCACCACGTCGGTGTGACCGGCCAGGATCATCAGGGGTGCCCCCTGGCCCAGCGTCGCCCACAGGTTGGTGACGCCGTCCTTGTCGATCCACTCCAGCGCGAAGCCGAGCTTGTGCAGGCGCGTGCCGATCAGATCGCAGCAGCCGGCGTCGTCGGGCGTGAGCGATTTGCGGGAGATCAGTTCGCGGGTGAGGGCGAGGACGGGATCTGTGGTCATGGGGCGTTGCGCTTCTTGTTACCCCTCCCCGTGTGGGAGGGGGCTAGGGGGAGGGTGCTAACGGATAGCGGTGGTCACGCTTCGCTTTCTGGTACGGGGGTTCTCCGTCAGAGACTTTTTGTTCCGCCCTTTCTGGGCGGGTCACTTTTCTTGTCCTGCGACAAGAAAAGTAACCAAAAGAAGCGCACCCCGACGACGCAGCCGCCGTTGGCGGTGCCCTGCGCTCCTCGCTCACTCCGCTAACGCGCAAACGCGCCATCCATGGCGCGCTTGCGCTCGGCCGGCCTCCATGCCGGCCGCACGCTGCGTTCCCTGCGGTGCTCGGC